>NZ_JAGPYL010000028.1:0-60669 GCF_018070095.1 Micromonospora sp. U56 | reverse complement strand
CGCGACCAACGCGTCGGCGACCAGCGCGCCCGGCCCGGGATCGGCCGCCCCGGCACCGCCCGACGCGGCGGACCGGGCCGCCGGGGGCAGGGCCAGCGCGAGCGAGCGGGCCCAGCCGGCGTCGGTGCCGGTGAGCAGTGGCCGCCAGAGCGCCCGGGCCACCGCCACCGCGCCGCCCCCGTCCGGGACGGGCTCGGCCAGCCCGGGCAGCAGCCGCCCCCGGGACACCAGGTCGACCGCGAACTCGGCCAGCTCGGCGAGGTGGCGCAGGGTGGCGCCCGGCACGGCGGCGGCCGCGTCGAGGGCGCGCAGCAGGGTCAGCGCCTCGTCCGGGGCGGCCGTCAGGACGGGCACCCGCCACCCGGCCAGGGTGACCGGGCCGCGAACCGGTTCGGCGACGGTGGTCCGCACCAGCTCGGGCGAGTCCAGCGGGGATCCGGCCCGGGTGGGCAGGGTGAGCGGCAGCGAGCCGGCCCCGGCCGGGACGTCGCCCAGCGCGGCGGCGAGCGTGGCGTGGCCGGCGGCGAACGGGTGGGCGCGCTCGCGCGGGGCCCGGCCGGGCCGGCGCGGCGCCCGGGCCGGCGCGGCGCTGTCCTCCGCCCAGACGGCAAGCCCGACGCCGACCAGCCACAACCCGTGGATGATCAGCACAGCTCCCCCTCGTCGACGCCCGGCCCAAGGATAGGCGGCGGCCACCGGCTAGCGTCGGCGCCATGTTCGACCTGCTCGTGGTCGGCGGCCTGGGGGTGGATCTGCGGGTACGCGTGCCCGCGATCCCGCCCCCCGCCGCCGACTCGCTCATCGTCCCGCCGATCGAGGCCCGGATCGGCAACACCGGCGCCGGGGTGGCCCTCGCCGCGCACGCGCTCGGGCTGCGGGTCGCCCTGGTGGACGTGCTCGGCACCGATCCCGCCGGCCAGGTGGTACGCGCGGCGCTGGCCCGCACCTCGGTGCACACGGTGCTGGTCGACAACCCAGGCGGCACCCGGCAGTCGGTGAACCTGGTCGACCCGGCCGGGCGGCGGATGTCGCTGTACGACCCGTCCCCGTGGACCGGCCCGGCGGCGCCGTTCGCCGACGACGAGCTGGCCAAGCTGGTGCGGGATACCGCCCACGTGCACGTCTCGATCATGGACTGGGCCCGGGACCGGCTCCCGGTGCTGCGCGCCGCGCTGCCCGACGGGGTGCCGCTCTCCACCGACCTGCACGACTGGGACGGGCGAAACCCCTACCACCGTCCGTTCGCCGAGGCCGCCGACCTGGTCCTCGTCAGCGGCGTACGGCTGGGCGACCGGGCCGCGGCGGTGGCCGCCGGGCTGGCCCCCCGCACGGTGGTGGTGACCCGGGGCGCGGACGGCGCCGACCTGCACCCGGGCGGCGGCGCGCCGGTGCGGGTGCCGGCCACCGCGCCGGCCACGCCGGTGGTGGACACCAACGGGGCCGGGGACGCCTTCACCGCCGGGCTGGTCGCCGGCCGGCTGCGCGGCGCGGCGCTGCCCGACGCGGCGGCCTACGCGGCGGCGGTGGCCGCCGCGGCCTGCACCCACGACGGGATGGAGTACCCGCCGGGGCTGCTGCCGCGCGGCTGACCCGGAGCACGCCGGTCAGCTCGCGACGGATCCTGGACCGTGACCCCGACCCGTCCGGGCCGCTGCCGGCAAATCCTGCGCTAGGGCGATCGCCGGGGCAGGATGGGCCCATGGCATCAACGGTGCGGATCCCGCTGGCGGACGGCCCGGCGGACGGCGAGTCGGTCGTCGTCGAGCTGGACAGCAACAACCGGCCGCCGCTGACCCATCACCACCTCGGCCCCGAGGGGCTGGCCGACGCGCAGATCTACGAGCTGGAGTCCGTCGGCGACGAGTACTGCTACCGCTGGCGCGGCCCGGCGGTCTGAGCGGTCCGCCGGTGGCGCCGGCGGTCAGGCTTCCATCCGGGCCAGCGCCCGGGACCGCAGGCTCTCCAGCACCGCCCGGGTGACCTGCGAGGTGCCCCGGGCCTGGTCGCAGACCTCGGCGACCAGGCGGGCGGTGCACTCCGCCCGGGACTCGCGTTCGTCCCAGAGCCGGTCGACCTCCGCGAGCAGCGGGCCCTCCACCTCCCGCTCCACGCCCCGCAGCGCCGGCACCCCGAGCCGCTGGGCCAGGTCGAAGACCTTTCCCGCGTACGGCAGGGGAAGGAACGGCGTGCCCGCCATCGCGGCGAAGATCAGGAAGTGCAGCCGCATGCCGACCGCCAGGTCGAAGTGCCTCATCAGGCCGAGCACCTGTCGGGGCGAGTAGTCGCCGTGCAGCACCCGGCCCCGGTCGGCGGCGATCATGTGGGACATCACGCCGTGCGAGTGCCGGATGTCGTCGCGCTCCATCGGGACGAAGAGGACGTAGGCGTCGATCCGCTGCACCAGGAAGTCGCCGATCTGGGCGATCAGCCGGTGGTACCCGTCGATGTCGAGCCGCTCGGCGGCCCGGCCGGGCTCGCGGACGCTCAGCCCGACCAGGCGCTTGCCGGCGGGCACGCCCTCCTCGCGCAGCAGCTCGGCGGGGAAGTCCTCGGGTTCCAGCAGGAACGCCGGGTCGGCGGTGACGGTGATCGGATTGAGCAGCCCCGCCTCCTCCAGCACCATCCGGGACTCCTGGTCCCGCACGGTCACCTCGATGGCGTCGGCCAGGGTCTCCCGGACCATGCCGGTGTCGACCCCGTCGGTGAGCGGTCCCACCCCCACCGCGTACGTCAGCAGCGGCAGGCCCCGCTCCTGGGCGACCCGGACGACGCGCAGGTAGCGGCGGGCCTCCCGGTCGTACAGGATGCCGCCGCCGCCGAGGATCAGCAGGTCGAGCTGGCTGAGCACCTCCGCGGAGTCGACCCGGCTGACCCCCTCCCAGGGCACCGCCTCCACGTCCGGGTGGGCGAGCGCGGTGTGCGACGGGTTGCGGGAGAAGACGATGATCCGGGCGTTGGGTTCCTGTTCACGCAGGTCGGCCAGGAGACCGGTCAGGATCGCCTCGTCGCCGAGGTTGCGTCCGCCGTACGAGCCGAGCACACCGATGGTCAGGCCGGCGCCGTCCCTCATCCGTCACTCCTCCCGGGGTACGTCGCAGGCGGTTTCCCGTTGCGGCGGGTGGCATACCTCGGGCCGCACCGGGCGGCGGGGGCGTGCTCAGGCACGGGCGACCAGCCGGGACACCAGGGCGGAGACCACCTCGTCCGGGTCGAAACCGGCGTCGATCGAGGTGGTGAGGAGGTCGAGCAGGAGCCCGTCCAGCGCGTAGTGCAGCAGGGCCACCTCGAACGCCCCGCCGGGCAGCCCGGCGGCGACGTGGAAGGCGACGTCGTCGCGGTAGCCGCGGCGCAGCGTGTCGCCGAGGATCCGGGCCAGTTCCGGCCGGCGCACCGCCTCCAGCCGCAGCTCGATCAGCGCCCGGGTCAGCTCCGGCTGGGCGGTGGTGCGTTCGACGATGTAGCGGACGTAGTCGGTGAACAGTTCCAGTGACGGCTCCCGGGCGCCCAGCTCGGCGAGGGTGCGCTCGTCCGGGGCGAACCGCTCCATGATCCGCTCGCCGAGCGCGCCGAGCATGGCGTCGCGGGAGCGGAAGTAGTTGGAGGCCGTACCGAGCGGGACGCCGGCCTCGCAGCTGGTCGACGCCGACCCGGTCGAGTTCGTCCGCGAGCTGAAGCGGCGCGACGGCGGCGACATCTGGCTCGCCGGCGGCGGCCAGCTCGCCGGCCAGCTGCTGCCCGAGGTGGACGAGCTGGTGGTCAAGCTCAACCCGTTCCTGGTCGGCCGGGGCGTGCCGATCGTCGACCGGGAGTTCGACCCGCGCCGGTTCCGGCTGGTGGAGACCCGGCCCTTCGACAGCGGCGTCGTCGTGCTGCGCTACCTCGCCGCGTAACGCGGTTGCCCGCCGGCCCGGCCCTGCACCACGCTGGACGGATGGGTGAGCTGGTCAGGACCCGGATCGGCTGGGCCGACCTGCCCGGCCAGGTCCGGTCGGCGGTGCAGGACGTCCTCGGCGGCCGGGTGGTCGAGGCGGTGTCCCAGCCGGGCGGCTTCTCCCCCGGCACCGCCGACCGGGTCCGCACCGCCGACGGGCGGCGCGCCTTCGTCAAGGCGGTCAGCCGGGCGCGCAACGCCCACAGCGTCGCGCTGCACCGCGCCGAGGGGGCCGTCGCCGCCGCGCTGCCGCCGTCCGCCCCGACGCCCCGGCTGCTCGGGCGCCACGACGACGGCGAGTGGGTGGCGCTGGTCTTCGCGGACGTCGAAGGCCGGCACCCGGTCACTCCCTGGCGTGCCGACGAGCTGACCGCCGTGCTCGACACGCTGGCGGCGATGGCCGCGGCGCTCACCCCCGACCCGGTCCGGCACGCGCCGACCGCCGTCGAGCGCCTGACGTACGACTTCGGCGGCTGGGACCGGATCGCCGCCGACCCGCCCGCCGACCTCGACCCGTGGGCCCGCGCGCACCTGGACGACCTGCGCGCCTCGGCCGCGCGGGGGCTGGCCGCCCTCGACGGCGACACGCTCTGCCACATCGACCTCCGGGCCGACAACCTGCTCGTCGACCCGGCCGGCGGCGTGACCGTGGTCGACTGGCCGCACGCCTGCCGCGGTCCGGCCTGGTTGGACACCGCGCTGCTGCTGGTCAACGTCGAGTTGCACGGCGGGCACGACACCGAGGCGCTGCTGCGCCGGCTCCCGCTGACCGCCGCCGCCGACCCGGACGCGCTGACCGGCGTCTACGCCGGCCTGGCCGGCTTCTTCACCGACGGCGCCCGGCAGCCGCCCCCGCCGGGCATCCCCACCGTCCGGGCGTTCCAGCAGGCCCAGGCGGACGCCCTGCTGCCCTGGGTACGCCGCCGACTGGGCTGATCAGCAGGCCGCCGACCGGCACGACACCGGTCCGGGCCGTGCCACCATGACCTGTGGTCCACCGGGGAGCCTCGCCGGGGAGCAGGCCGGCACCTGACCAGCCGAACGAGGCGTCCGATCGCCGCCAGACCGCCGGCCCGTCCGCGCCGATGCTGAGAGGCATGACGACGACACTTCTGGACGGCAAGGTGGCCCTGGTGACCGGCGGTGGGCGGGGCATCGGGGCGGCGACGGCACTGCGCCTCGCCGCCGACGGCGCCGACGTGGCGGTGACCTGGCAGCGCGACGCCGAGCGGGCGGCGACGGTGGTGAAGCAGATCGAGGCGCTCGGCCGGCGGGCGATCGCCGTGCGGGCGGACAGCGCCGACCCGGCCGCGCTACGGGAGGCGGTGGACCGGACGGCGGACGAGCTGGGCCGGCTGGACATCCTGGTGAACAACGCCGGGGCCTTCCTGGTCGGCGCGATCGACGAGTTCATCGCCGACGACCTGGAGCGCACCATCGCGGTCAACGTCCGGGCGCCGTTCGTCGCCGCCCAGGCGGCCGTGCGGCACATGACCGCCGGGGGCAGGATCATCTCGATCGGCAGCAACGTCGGTGAGCGGGCGGTCTTCCCCGGCCTGGCCGCGTACGCGATGAGCAAGACCGCGCTCACCGGGCTGACCCGGGGCCTCGCCCGCGAGCTGGGGCCACGGGGCATCACGGTCAACCTGGTCGTCCCCGGGCCGACCGACACCGACGCCAACCCCGCCGACGGACCGAACGCCGACGCCATCCGGGGGTTCACCGCCCTGGGCCGGTACGCCGCGCCGGAGGAGATCGCCGCCACGGTGGCCCACCTGGCCGGCGACGACGCCGGCTACGTCACGGGAGCGGTGATCGCCGTCGACGGCGGCTTCACCAGCTGAGCCCGGCGGGCGGATGGCGCGGCGCCGCAGGGCTGAGCCGACGCCGCGCCATCCACCACGGTGCTGGGGGCGGACGGACCCACGAGCGTGATACCTCAGCGGCATATTGTTACCTCTGAGGTATCACCCGCTCAACGGTCACCCGGGGCGGTGATCGGTATCGGAGCCGGGACCGGCCCCGAGCGGGCCGGAGCCGGCCGGGTCGCTCACTGCGGTGCGCGGACCTCGTGGGTGAGGAACGGCAGGACGGCGGCGGGCAGGGCCGGTGCGGCGACGATGTCGTAGTGGGTGAGGCCGGGCAGCACGGCCAGCCGGGACGCCGGCCGGTCGCTGCCGTCCCAGCCGGCGTCCCGCCGGCCGCCGCCGAGCAGCCCGAAGAACTCCGCCATGTGGGTGACCGGGATCGAGTCGGCATCGGCGTAGACCAGCATGGTGGGCACGGTGAGGGCGGCGACCTCGGCCGACCAGTCGTACTCGCGGCGCAGCAGGTCGCCACCCTTGGCCCAGAGCCGCGGCCAGTCCTCCGGGCGGGGCGCGACCCGCGCGTACAGCTCGTGCGGGGGCGTGCCCCGCATCTGCTCACCGACCCGCTCGTCCTGGCCGGCCATCGCGGCGAGCACCTCGGGATACCAGCCCTGCCGCCGGCACGGGGTGGAGACCAGCACCAGCCGCCGGATGAGCCCGGGATGCTGGATCGCGGTACGCAGCGCCACCCCGCCGCCGAGGGAGTAGCCGAGCAGGTCGACGCCGGGCAGGTCGAGGTACCGCAGCAGTGCGGCGACGTCCTCGGCCATCGTCTCGTACCGCAGTGGACGGTCGACGTCGGCGGTGCGCCCGTGCCCCTGCAGGTCGACGGCGATCACCTGCCGCCGCCGCGCGAGGACGGGCAGGACCGGGGCGAACATCTCCACCGCGCCGTACCCGCCGTGCAGCAGCACCAGCGGCCGACCGCTGCCGTGCGTCTCGTACCAGAGGTGCAGACCGTTGACGTCCGCGTAGCTCACCGGCGGTGCCTCCGCCCTGGAGATGGTTTCCGGTCGGACCCGCGCTGCCGATCCTGGTGACCGCCGCCGTCCACGGTGAGCTCGGGGATCTGGCCGACCGGGCTCGCACTGGATCTCGTACTGCGGTGAGTGGTGGGCGCGGCAGGTTTCGAACCTGCGACCCCCCGCTTGTAAGGCGGGTGCTCTCCCACTGAGCTACGCGCCCGGAACGCCCCGTACGGCGGGCCGGAGGGTGGCAAGCTTACCTGCCGGCCTCCGGCCCGGTCGAACGGTGTGCCCGGTCAGAGGCTGTCGGGCGTCAGGCGGCGACGGCCTCCGCGAGGGCCTTGCGCCAGCCCTCCTGGTCGCGCGCCTCGCCCGGCATGTTCATCTCGGCGAACCGGACGACGCCGGCCTTGTCGATGACGAAGGTGCCCCGGTTGGCGATGCCGGCGACGTCGTTGAAGACGCCGTACGCCTGGGCGACCGCCCCGTGCGGCCAGAAGTCGGCCAGCAGCGGGAACTGGTAGCCCTCCCGCTCGGCCCAGATCTTGTGGCTGTAGACCGAGTCGACGCTGACGGTGAGCACCTGGACGTCGTCGTTGACGTACTCGTTGAGGTTGTCCCGCACCTCGCACAGCTCGCCCTGGCAGATGCCGGTGAAGGCGAGCGGGTAGAAGACCAGCAGCACGGTGCGCCTGCCCCGGAAGTCCGAGAGCCGGACCTCCTGGTTGTTCTGGTCCTTGAGCACGAAGTCCGGCGCCTCGGCGCCAACCTCGATGGGCATGCGAGCTCCTTGGGTTGAGTCTGGAGGTGGCAACAGCCTGCCACACCCGGCGGCGACCGCCGCCGGGTCACGGACGGGGGCTACTTCTTGCCCTTGGACCCCCGCCGCAGCACCAGGCGGGCACCACTCCAGTCCCGGCCGGCGTTGATCGTCGAGGTCTGCTGGAGCCCGGCGGTCTGCGCCGACTCGGCGACCTCGCTCGGCTCGACGTGCCCGTCCCGGCCGGCCTTCGGGGTCAGCAGCCACACGACTCCGGCGTCGGCCAGCGGGCCGAGGGCGTCGACGAGGAGTTCGAAGAGGTCACCGTCGCCGTCGCGGTACCAGACCAGCACCGCGTCGACCACCTCGTCGGTGTCCTCGTCGACCAGATCTCCACAGCGGTCGGTCAGGGCGTCGCGGAGATCCTGGTCGACGTCATCGTCGTACCCCATCTCCATGACGACCATCCCCGGCTCGATCCCGAACCGGTCCGCCAGGCTGCGTACCCCGTCGGCGGCCTGACCTGCGGTCGCGCTCACTGTCGCGTGCCTCCTCATCTCATCCCTGCTCGCGGCGTCGTGCGACGCCGTCAGGCAAAGTCCACACAGTTGCGGGCCCACGCGCAAGTGGCGCACCGGGTGGAACGGAATTTACCGTGCCAGCAGCGTACGGGCACCCTGGGTAATGGCTTCCTCCGAGACCAGAACCTGACGGGCGGCCGGACCTAATGGTACAAACGAGTCGACTCCGGCCACTCGCCGCGCGGCACCCACATACCCGGCGTCGACCAGCGCCGCGATGATCCCCTCGCCGACGCCGCCGGACCGGCGTGTCTCGTCCACCACCAGCACCCGGCCGGTCGCCGACGCCTCGCGGATGATGTCCGCCACCGGCAGCGGGGCCAGCCACCGCAGGTCCACCACCCGGGTGCCGATCCCCTCGTCGGCCAGGACGGCGGCGGCCCGCAGCGACATCCGCACCCCGTTACCGAAGGTGAGGATGGTGACATCCTGGGCCGAGCCGACGCCGTAGACCCGGGCGCGGCCGATCGGCACGTGCCCGGCCGCCCACCCGCCGGGCTCGGCGTACTGCCCCAGCCACTCGCCGTCGCCGGGTTCGTACAGGTCGCGGGTGTGGTAGAGCGCGATGGGCTCCAGGAAGACGCAGACGCTGCCGTCCACCGCTGCGGCGGCCAGGCAGGTGCGCAGCAGCGGCGCGGCGTCGTCCGGCCGCGCCGGCACCGCGATCACCAGGCCGGGCACATCCCGGAGTACGGCCACCGAATTGTCGTTGTGGAAGTGCCCGCCGAACCCCTCCTGGTACGCCAGCCCCGGCACCCGCACCACCATCGGGTTGCGGAACGCCCCCTGTGAGAAGAACTGCATGGTGGCCGCCTCGCCGCGCAGCTGGTCCTCGGCGTTGTGCAGGTACGCCAGGTACTGGATCTCCGGCACCGGCAGCAGCCCGGCCAGCCCGGCCCCCAGGCCCAGCCCCAGCACGGAGGTCTCGTCGAGCAGCGTGTCGAAGACCCGCGCCGGGCCGAACTTCTCGCGCAGCCCCTTGGTCACCCCGTACACCCCGCCCTTGGCGGCGACGTCCTCGCCGAAGACCGCCATGTGCGGATGGGCGAGCAGCCCGTCGGCCAGGGCCGCGTTGATGCTCTGCGCGAGGGTGAGCGGGCCGGCCAGTTCCGGCGGCTTCCCGCCGAACGCCTCGACGCGGGCGCCGGCCCCCGATCCGCCGGCCCGCGCCGCCACCTCCGCCACCGCCGCGGCGATCCGGGCCGGCCGGCGGGGCGCGAGCGGGGCCACCACCTCGGCCGCCGTGGCGAGCTTGGGCTCGTCGAGCACCTCCTCGGCGATCCGGCGGATCTGCCAGCCGCGCTCGTCGTAGCGGGACAGCAGTTCCTCGCCGGTGGCCAGCCCCGCGTCGACCAGCAGCCGGGCGGTGGCGAGCACCGGGTCGCGCGCCTCGTCGGCGGCGATCTCGGCGGCGCTGCGGTAGGCGCTCTCCGCGTCCGCGCCGGCGTGCCCCAGCAGCCGCACGGTGCGCAGGTGCAGCACCGCCGGCCGCCGGTGCCGGCGCACCCAGGCCGCCGCCTCGGCAGCCACGTGGTACGTCTCGACCGGGTCCACGCCGTCGGCGGCGAACCAACGCAGCCCGGGCCGGGCCCGCAGGGTCCGCTCGACCCAGCCCTGCGGCGAGCGGACGCTGATGCCCAGCCCGTTGTCCTCGCAGACGAAGAGCACCGGGATCCGCAGCCCAATGTGGTCGTACCAGCCGGCGGTGTTCAGCGCGGCGGTGGCGCTGGCGTGGTTGACCGAGGCGTCGCCGAAGGAGCAGACCACAATGGCGTCCCGGGGCCAGGGCGAGCGCGGCGGGGCGTCGGCGCCGTCCCGGCGGCCGGCGGTCTCCACCCGGCGCAGCCGCTCCAGGGCCAGGCCCAGGCCGACCGCCCGGGGCAGGTGCGAGGCGATCGTGGAGGTGGTGGGCACCACCGCGAGGTCGGCCCGGCCGAAGACCTTGTGCCGGCCCCCGGCGAGCGGCTCCCGCGCCGAGGCGACCATGCCGCGCAGCACGTCCCGCGCGGCGGCGGCGTACGCGTCCGGCTGGACCGCGCCGAACGCCGGGTCGCCCGAGGTCGCGCCGCCACCGGCAGCCGGGTCGCCCGAGGTCGCGCCGCCACCGGCAGCCGGGTCGCCCGAGGTCGCGCCGCCACCGGCAGCCGGGTCGCCCGAGGTCGCGCCGCCACCGGCAGCCGGGTCGGCGTCGGTCGGGTCCGCGACCGGGTCGGCGGGGGCGGGGACCGCCTCGGCGGTGCCGTCCGCGCCGACCTGGTAGGCGGCCGCGCCCATGAGTGCGCCGCCGACCGGGGACGGCTCCGGGCGGGTCGCCCGCTCGTCGGACGGCTCGTCACCCACCACCACCGGCGGGGCGTCATCGGGGGCGCCGGCGGGCTCGGGGGCGCCGGAGGTGGGCGTGGCCTCGTCGCCGCCGGCGGCCGGGAACTCCCCGGCGGCCCGGGCGGCGCGGGCGCAGTAGAAGGCGCCGGAGCGGTAGTGCAGCAGGGCCGGATCGGTGGGGCGCAGCGCCGCGGCGACGGCGGCGTTGGCCTCGTGCCCGGCCGAGCCGATGGTGTAGAAGCCCTCCCCGAAGCTGCGCAGCCAGCGGCCGGCCAGGTCGAGCTGGCGGCTGGTGACCTGGGCGTCGAAGAGGGCGAGCAACTGGTGCCCGGTCAGCGCGGCGCCGTCGCGGACCGGCCGCGCCGGGTCACGTCGCCGCTCGGGCTCGGGCAGCGCGCCCAGGCTCTCCCGGAACCGGTCGTCGAGATGCTGCGGGGTGGTCACGTCGATCAGCATTACCGACGGAGGCCAGGGTCGCCCACTCGGACACGATCCGCCCGGCCGGGCTCACTCCGGGCCGCACTGCTCCGGGCAGCCGCCGTCGGAGACCTTCCACACCAGCTCGCGCAGGGTGGCCAGCTCGTCGGTGCTCAGGCCGGCGAGCAGTCGTGAGTCGCTCATCACCCGGTGCACCCGCTCCCGCATCCGGCGGCCGGCGTCCGTCACGACCAGCGTCTTCTGCCGCCGGTCGGCCGGGTCGACCCGGCGTTCGACCAGGCCGGCCTGCTCCAGCTTGTCGACCAGCGCGGTGACGTTGGACCGGTCGCAGCGCAGCTGCTCGGCGAGGTCGCGGGCGGGCAGCGGCCGGTCCGGGTCCAGCTCGTCCAGGGCGCGGGCCGCCGCCGGGGTCAGCCCCAGCTCGCCGATCTCGACGTCCTGGTAGTGCCGGATGGCGGAGGCGATGTGCATGATCCGGCGCACCGCGTCCCCCGCCAGCCCGGAGCGGTCGCCCAGGTCGGATCCGGTGGCGGCGGTGCTCTGCGTCATGTCTCACATCCTACTTGCGGGCAAATAGTTGAGCAGCTCTACTATTGGCAAGCTCACGCATCTGCGATCGAAAAGGAGCCACATGTCCGACCTCACCGTTCTCGCCATCTCCGGCAGCCTCCGCGAGGCGTCGTTCAACACGGCGCTGATCCGGGCCGCACAGCGGCTCGCCCCGGCCGGCCTGACCATCGAGCAGTACACCGGCCTCGGCGCGATCCCACCGTTCAACCAGGACATCGAGCCGGAGCCGTCGGCGGCCGTGGTGGACCTGCGGGAGCGGATCGCCGCCGCCGACGCCCTGCTCATCGCCACCCCCGAGTACAACTACGGCGTCCCGGGCGTGCTGAAGAACGCCCTCGACTGGGCGTCGCGCCCCAGCTTCCCGATCACCTCGTGGGTCTCGCCGCTGGCCCACAAGCCGATCGCCATCGTCGGTGCCGCGCCGACCGGGATGGGCACCGTCCGCGCCCAGCTCCAACTGCGCCAGCTCTTCCTCTGGACCGACTCCGCGGTGGTCACCAAGCCGGAGATCATCGTCACCAACGCCCACGAGAAGCTCACCGAGGACGGCGGGGTCAAGGACGAGACGACCGAGACGCTGCTGCGCACCCTCCTCGACGCCCTCGTCACCAAGATCCGCGTCACCCAGCTCGCCGCCGCCACCGCCTGACCCGCCACCCACCCCTCCCCGGGCGCACTTTCACGGGCGCACTTTCACGGAAAGCGTGGCCATTCGGCGCGGAATAGCCACTCTTTCCGTGAAAGAGGGCGCGCGAGGCGGCCCCCGGGGAAGGCGGCGCCGTGATCACCGGGTGGACGCCCTGCTGTTCCTCAGGTGTCGGCGGGGTGTGGCGCTGGGCGTCACCTGGCGGTCACGCACGCTCGCGACGCTTCCCAGGTCGGTACGGAACCGGACCCTGGGGAGGAAACATGGCACTGTCCCGACGTGCTGTTTTGATCACCGGCGCGGCGCTCGGCGCGGTCGGCGCGACAACCGGCCTGCCCGCCGGGACCGCCGCCGGCGCGGACCACTCGGCGGGACCGGTCGGCGGGGCCACGTTCCGCCGGCTGGCCTGGCCGTTCACCCTCGGCGTGGCCTCCGGCGACCCCGACCACGAGGGCTTCGTCCTGTGGACCCGGCTGGCGCCGCAGCCGCTAGCCGAGGACGGCCTCGGCGGGATGCCCCGCCGGCCCGTGGAGGTGCGCTGGGAGGTCGCCGCGGACGAACGCTTCCGGCAGGTGGTCCGGCGGGGCACGGCGACCGCGCGCCCCGAATCGGCGCACAGCGTGCACGTCGAGCTGGCCGGTCTGTTGCCCGGCCGGGAGTACTTCTACCGCTTCCAGGCCGAGGGGCACACCTCACCGGTCGGGCGGACCCGGACCGCCCCGGCACCGTGGACCCTGCCCGCCGCTCTGGCCATGGGCTTCGCCTCCTGCTCGCACTACGAGCAGGGCTGGTTCACGGCGTACCGGCGGCTGGCCGAGACGGAGCCGGAACTCATCCTGCACCTGGGCGACTACCAGTACGAGTACGAGCGGGAGTTCGGGCCGAACCGGCCGCGCGGCCACGAGGGCCCGGAGACCCGCACGCTGGCCAACTACCGGCAGCGGCACGCCCAGTACAAGAGCGACGCGGACCTCCAGGCCGCGCACGCGGTCGCTCCCTGGGCGGTGGTCTTCGACGACCACGAGGTGGAGAACAACTGGGCCGACGAGGTGCCCGAGACGCCGGACCCGGACTTCCCGGCCCGGCGGGCGGCGGCCTTCCAGGCGTACTACGAGAACATGCCGCTGCGCCGCAGCTCGGTGCCGCGCGGCATCGACATGCAGCTCTACCGGCGGCTGCGGTGGGGCCGGCTCGCCACCTTCCACCTGCTCGACACCCGGCAGTACCGCGACGACCAGGCCTGCGGGGACGGCTACCGCGACTGCGCGGCGGCGGGCGACCCGGCCCGGTCGATCACCGGTGCCGAGCAGGAGGCCTGGCTGCTGGACGGGTTCCGCCGCTCCGAGGCCCGCTGGGACCTCCTCGGCCAGCAGGTCTTCTTCGCCCAGCGCGACCGGGACGCCGGGCCGGTCACCGTGACCAGCATGGACGCCTGGGACGGGTACGTCGCCTCCCGGGACCGGATCACCCGCGGCTGGGTCGCCGCCGGGGTGCGCAACCCGGTGGTGCTCACCGGGGACGTGCACGCGCACTGGGCCAGCGACCTGAAGCTGGACTACGCCGACCCGGCCTCGCGGACGGTCGGCAGCGAACTGGTCTGCTCCTCGGTGACCTCGGGCGGAGACGGCTTCGACTCCGCCAGCGGCTCGCACCCGTGGCTGACGACCAATCCGCACCTGCGCTTCCAGAACAACCTGCGCGGCTTCGTCCGCACCACCATCACCCCCGGCCAGATGAAGGCCGACTTCGCGGTGCTGCCGTACGTGAGCCGGCCGGACGCGCCCGCGTACACCCGCGCCTCGTTCGTGATCGAGGACCGGGTGCCCGGGCTGCACCAGACGTACGACCGGCCTCCCGCGCCCACCGCCCGCCTGGCCCCCGGCATCGACCAGGACCGGTACACGGTCGAGACGGAAACCTCGCGTCCCTGACCCCCACCCCTTCCCCCGGGGCGCCCTCCGGGCGCACCCCTCTGGCGCACTTTCACGGAAAGAGTGGCCATTCCGCGCGGGATGGCCACTCTTTCCGTGAAAGAGGGTCCCCGAGGCGGCCCGGGGACGGGGACGGGGATCAGGCGGGGAGGAAGGAGAGGCGGACCTGGCGGGTGGGGTTGTCGCCGTTGGTGTCGACCAGGGTGAGGGACTGCCAGGTGCCCAGCGCCAAGCGGCCGTCGAGCACCGGCAGGGTCGCGTACGGGGGCACGAACGCCGGCAGCACGTGGTCGCGCCCGTGCCCCGGCGAGCCGTGCCGGTGCCGCCACCGGTCGTCGGTGGGCAGCAGGTCGTCCAGCGCCCGCAGCAGGTCGTCGTCGGAGCCGGAGCCGGTCTCGATGATCGCCAGGCCGGCGGTGGCGTGCGGCACGAAGACGTGCAGCAGCCCGTCGCCCTGGCCGGCGACGAACCGCTCGGCCTCGGCGGTGATGTCCTGGACGGTCGGCCGGGACCCGGTCCGGACGGTGATCACCTCACTGCGCATACGGCGCATTCTGCCGCACCTGGCTCAGTAGCCGCCGCCGCCTCCGCCGTCCGAGCCGCCCCAGCTCGATCCGCCGCCGTCCGAGCCGCTGTGGGAACCCGAGCCGCCGTCGCCCCCGCCCCAGAAGCCCGAACGGCCTCCGTCGGAGCCACCGGCCCGATCGGAGTCCGATCCACCGTCGGGGCCGCAGCCAGGGTCCGCGCCGACTCCCCCGTACGGGCCCGGCGGGTACCAGCCGGCCGCCGCGTGGCGGGCACGGGACCGGCGGCGGGGACGGCGGGCGTCCCCGGCCAGACCGATGACGAGCAGCAGCGCGAACCCGCCGAGAACCAGAAAGCCCACCATCTCCGGTTTGCCCTTCATGAGGCCGGCGAGCCCCACCGCCATGCCGGCCACGCCGGCGACGACCGTCACGAGCCCCAGGAGCACCAGTCGCCATCGCATGCCCGAAGGGTAGGGACGGCGGACAAGCGCCCGGTCGACTAGCGCATCCGGCAGTTGCGCAAAGTTACTGACGGGTACCTGTGTTGAGCGTCGCGTCTGGGGGAGCTAGACGTGACGACGGGTGCCACCAGGGGGCAGGATGGCGCTAGAGACCTATCCCACACACAACCGAGGGAACGCCTGTGGCTACGGAACGCAAGCGCCCGGTGATCACCGCTGGTCTACCGAGCCAGCTTCCGGACATCGACCCTGACGAGACCGGCGAATGGGTCGAGTCGCTCGACGGTGTCATCGACGAGCGTGGAACCAAACGCGCCCGGTACGTCATGCTGCGCCTGCTGGAGCGGGCCCGCGAGCGCCAGGTCGGGGTGCCGTCCCTGACCACCACCGACTACATCAACACCATCGCGCCGGAGCGGGAGCCGTGGTTCCCGGGTGACGAGCACATCGAGCGGCGGATCCGGGCCTACATCCGGTGGAACGCCGCGATGCTGGTGCACCGGGCACAGCGCCCGGAGATCAGCGTGGGCGGGCACATCTCCACCTTCGCCAGCTCCGCCTCGCTCTACGAGGTGGGCTTCAACCACTTCTTCCGGGGCAAGAACCACCCCGGCGGCGGCGACCACATCTACTACCAGGGTCACGCCTCCCCCGGCATGTACGCCCGGGCATTCCTGGAGGGCCGGCTCAGCGAGGACCAGCTCGACGGGTTCCGGCAGGAGCTGTCCCACCCGGGCGGCGGGCTGCCGTCGTACCCACACCCGCGGCTGATGCCGGACTTCTGGGAGTTCCCCACCGTCTCGATGGGGCTCGGCGGCCTGAACGCCATCTACCAGGCCCGGTTCAACCGGTACCTGCACCACCGGGGCATCAAGGACACCTCCGACCAGCACGTCTGGGCCTACCTTGGCGACGGCGAGATGGACGAGCCGGAGACCCTCGGCGCGATCGGCGTGGCCGCCCGCGAGGAGCTGGACAACCTCACCTTCGTGATCAACTGCAACCTCCAGCGGCTGGACGGACCGGTCCGGGGCAACGGCAAGGTCATGCAGGAGCTGGAGGCGTTCTTCCGGGGCGCCGGCTGGAACGTGATCAAGGTGGTCTGGGGCCGGGAGTGGGACCCGCTGCTCGCGGCGGACACCGACGGCGCGCTGGTTAACCTGATGAACACCACGCCCGACGGCGACTACCAGACCTACAAGGCGGAGTCCGGGGCGTACGTCCGGGAGCACTTCTTCGGCCGCGACCCGCGGACCCGCAAGATGGTCGAGCACCTGAGCGACGACGAGATCTGGAACCTCAAGCGGGGTGGGCACGACTACCGGAAGCTCTACGCGGCCTACAAGGCGGCGATGGAGCACACCGGCCAGCCGACGGTGATCCTGGCAAAGACGATCAAGGGCTGGACGCTCGGCTCGCATTTCGAGGCCCGCAACGCCACCCACCAGATGAAGAAGCTGACGCTGGAGGACCTCAAGCTCTTCCGCGACCGCCTCTACCTGGACATCCCAGACAAGGCGCTGGAGGAGAACCCGTACCTCCCGCCGTACATCAATCCGGGCGAGAAGTCCGACGAGATCGCCTACCTGAAGGAGCGGCGCCAGCAGCTCGGTGGCTACCTGCCGTCCCGGCGGACCAGCACCAAGCGGCTGACCATCCCGGGCCCGGAGCGGTTCGCCGACGTCAAGCGCGGCTCGGGCAAGCAGAAGGTGGCCACCACGATGGCCTTCGTCCGCCTGCTCAAGGACGTGATGAAGGACAAGGAGTTCGGCAAGCGCTGGGTGCCGATCATCCCGGACGAGGCCCGTACCTTCGGCATGGACTCGCTCTTCCCGACGGCGAAGATCTACTCGCCGCACGGCCAGCGGTACACCTCGGTCGACCGGGAGCTCTTCCTGTCGTACAAGGAGGCCACCGGCGGGCAGATCCTGCACGAGGGGATCAACGAGGCCGGCTCGGTCGCCTCGTTCACCGCGGCCGGTTCGTCGTACGCCACGCACGACGAACCGATGATCCCGATGTACATCTTCTACTCGATGTTCGGGTTCCAGCGCACCGGCGACGGGCTCTGGGCCGCGGCCGACCAGATGGCCCGGGGCTTCCTGCTCGGCGCCACCGCCGGGCGGACCACGCTCAACGGCGAGGGGCTCCAGCACGAGGACGGCCACTCGCTGCTGCTCGCCGCCACCAACCCGGCGGTGGTCGCGTACGACGCGGCGTTCGCGTACGAGCTCGCGCACATCCTGGAGAACGGCCTGCACCGGATGTACGGGGACGCTCAGGAGAACGTCTTCTACTACCTGACGGTCTACAACGAGCCGATCCTCCAGCCGGCGGAGCCGGCCGGCGTGGACGTCGAGGGCCTGCTCAAGGGCATCTACCGCTACTCCCCGGCGCCCGAGGTGGGCGGGGACGCGCCGAAGGCCAACATCCTGGCCTCCGGCACCGGCATGCAGTGGGCGCTGCGGGCGCAGGAGCTGCTCGCCCAGGACTGGGGGGTGGCCGCCGACGTCTGGTCGGTGACCTCCTGGACCGAGCTGCGCCGCGACGCGGTCGAGTGCGAGGAGCACAACCTGCTCAACCCGGGCAGCGAGCTCCGGGTGCCGTACATCCAGCAGAAGCTGGCCGACGCCGACGGGCCGAAGGTCGCGGTCAGCGACTGGATGCGCGCGGTGCCGGACCTGATCTCGCGCTGGGTGCCCGGCGACTACACCTCGCTCGGCACCGACGGCTTCGGCATGTCGGACACCCGGCACGCGCTGCGCCGACACTTCCACGTCGACGCCGAGTCGGTGACGGTCGCGACGCTGCGGCAGCTCGCGCTGCGCGGCACGGTGCCGGCGAACGTGCCGGCCGAGGCGGCCAAGAAGTACGCCCTCGAGGACGTCACCGCCGCACCGGTCGGCGAGACCGGCGGCGACAGCTAGTCCCCGCGTACGACGGACGGGCCCGGCGCACCACGCGCCGGGCCCGCTGTCGTTCCCGGCACGCCGCCTCCTGATCGACTCCACATCGGCGACGTGGCGGTGTCCCGGTGCCGACGATGCCGCCACCTCGCCGACCTGGAGTCGATCCACGACGGAAGCGGCGGTGGTCCGGAGCCCCTGGCGGGGACGCCGGGCCACCGCCGTCGCGGGTGACGCCGTAGGACGCGCCCTGCTCAGCCGACGGCGGCCAGGTCGGTGAGGCGGGCCAGCGAGTCCTCCAGGTCGGCGCCGACCCGACGCAGCCCGAGCCGGAGCAGGGCCGCCTTGACCGGACCGGCCGGCCACCGTACGACGATGAGCCGCACGATCGTCCCGCCCTGCTCCTCGTCGGGAGTCAGCTGGACGTAGATCTCGGTGCGCGCCTCGGCCCGGGCGCCGGCGCCCCTGGCCCGCTCCCGCCACCCGATCAGGGTCGGCTCCTGGTAGGCGATCACCTCTGCCTCGTGCGCCGCGCCGCGCCCGGCCTGGACCAACTGTCGCCGGCCGAAGCCCTCCCCCGAGAGGACCTCGGCCGCGCGGACGCCCGCCAGCCAGGCCGGCAACTGCTCGGCCCGCTGCACGACGTCCCAGACCGCTTCCATCGGCGCCATCACGTGCGCACTGCGTTCCACGAGGATCATTTCTGTCTTCCCCCACTGAGGACATCCGCGATATTCCGCACTGTATGCGCAAATTCGGACGTACCAGGACGGGTTCGGAAAAGACACGCCGAAAACCCTTGCGCCCACACCGCTGCGGGCCTATGGCGCTTCGAGGGTCCGCGTCCTAGAGTCCCGAACACGTCTCACGTTTCTGGGAGGGCAACTGTGACGACCGCGCCGATGCCCGCGTTCCCCGCCGGCTTCCGCTGGGGGGTCTCCACCTCCGCGTACCAGATCGAGGGTGGCGCCGACGCCGACGGACGCGGGTCGTCCATCTGGGACACCTTCGCGCACACCCCCGGGCGGATCGCCGACGGCAGCACCGGCGACGTGGCCTGCGACCACTACCAGCGGCACGGCGAGGACGTCGCGCTGATAGCGGGACTGGGCGTCTCGGCGTACCGGTTCTCGATCGCCTGGCCCCGGGTGCAGCCCGGCGGGACCGGGGCGGCCAACCCGGCCGGCCTCGACTTCTACGACCAGCTCGTCGACGACCTGCTCGCCGCCGGCATCGACCCGGTGGCCACCCTCTTCCACTGGGACCTGCCGCAACCTCTGGAGGACGCCGGCGGCTGGCTGAACCGGGACACCGCGCACCGCTTCGCCGAGTACGCCGACCTGGTCGCCGCCCGCCTCGGCGACCGGGTGAAGCTCTGGATCACCCTGAACGAGCCGTTCATCCACATGAGCCTCGGCCACGGCACGGGGGTGCACGCGCCGGGCCGGTTCCTGCTCTTCGACGCCCTGCCGGTCGCCCACCACCAGTTGCTCGGGCACGGCCTCGCGGTCGCCGCGCTGCGCGCCCGCAGCACCAGTGGAGTCGCCATCGCCAACAACTACTCGCCGGTGCGGCTGCTCGGCGGCACCGACGCCGACCGGGCCGCCGGGGCGGCGTACGACGCGCTGCACAACCGGCTCTTCACCGACCCGCTGCTCGGCCGGGGCTACCCGCCCGGCTTCGAGGACGCCCCGGTGCGCGACGGGGACCTGGCCATCATCGCCGCGCCGATCGACGTGCTGGGAGTCAACTACTACAACCCGACCGGGATCCGCGCGCCCGAGGAGGACGCGCCGCTGCCGTTCGAGATGGTGCCGCTGGAGGGCTACCCGAGGACCGGCTTCGACTGGCCGGTGGTCCCGGAGGGGCTGCGCGAACTGCTCACCTGGCTGCACGACACCTACGGCGAGGCGCTGCCGGAGATCCAGATCACCGAGAGCGGCTGCGCCTACGACGACGTACCCGACGCCGACGGCCGGGTGCACGACCCGGAGCGGATCGCGTACCTCGACGGGCACCTGCGGGCGGTCCGGGCGGCGATCGACGACGGCGTCGACGTGACCGGGTACTTCGTCTGGTCGCTGCTGGACAACTGGGAGTGGGCGGAGGGCTTCACCAAGCGCTTCGGCCTGGTGCACGTCGACTTCGACACCCTAGTCCGCACGCCCAAGTCCTCGTATGCCTGGTACCGGGACCAGGTCGTCCGGCGATGACCACGATCGACCCGACGCCGACCTCGCTGCCGGCGGCGCTCGCCGAGCCGATGGTGCCGGTCCGGCGGGGCTGGATCGCGCTGATCTTCGCGGCCAACCTCGGCGTCTGGATGGCCTTCTTCACCCCGATCCAGGTGCTGCTGCCGCAGCAGGTCGAGCGGATCGCCCCGCTCGACAAGGAGGCCATGCTGGCCGTCGTCACCGGGATCGGCGCGCTCGCGGCGGTGCTCGCCAACCCACTCGCCGGGGCGCTGTCGGACCGTACCTGCCTGCGGATCGGCGGGCGGGAGTTCGGCCGCCGGCACGTCTGGACGGCGGGCGGCGCGGTGCTCGGCGCGCTCGCGCTGGTGCTGCTCGCCCGGCAGGACACCATCGCCGGTGTGACGGTGGGCTGGGTGGCCGCGCAGGTGTGCTTCAACGCGATGCTGGCCAGCCTGACCGCAGCCATCCCGGACCGGGTGCCGGTCGCCCAGCGCGGCGGCGTCTCCGGCTGGGTGGGCATCCCGCAGGCCCTCGGCCTGGTGGTCGGCGCGGTGCTGGTCACCGCCGTGGTCAGTGGCACCACCGCCGGGTACGCGGCCATCGCGGTGGCCGTGCTGCTGCTCTCGCTGCCGTTCGCGCTGCTCACCGCCGACGACCCGCTGCCCCGGGCGCACCGCCCGGCGCTGCGCTGGCGGGCGCTGGCCGCCTCGATGTGGATCAGCCCGCGCCGGCACCCGGACTTCGCCTGGGCCTGGATCACCCGGTTCCTGGTCCAGATCGGCAACGCGCTCGGCACCCTCTACCTGCTGTACTTCCTCACCGACGGGGTGCGCCACCCCGACCCCGAGGGCGCGCTGCTGGTGCTGATCCTGCTCTACACCGCCGGGATGATGCTGACCGCGGTGGTCGCCGGCCGGCTCTCCGACCGCTCCGGCCGGCGCAAGGTCTTCGTGATCGCCGCCGGGGTGATCATGGCGGTGGCGGCGCTGCTGCTCGCCGTCGCGCCGGTCTGGTCGATGGCGGTGGCCGCCGCGCTGCTGCTCGGCGCCGGCTACGGCGTCTACCTGTCGGTCGACGCGGCGCTGATCACCGAGGTGCTGCCGCGCGCCACCGACCGGGCCAAGGACCTCGGGGTGATCAACATCGCCAACTCCGCCCCGCAGGTGCTCGGCCCGGCGATCTCCGCCCCGATCGTGGTCCACCTCGGCGGCTACCCCACCCTCTACGCCGTGACGGCCGCCGTCACCCTCCTCGGCAGCGCCCTGGTCCTCAAGATCCGCGCCGTCCGCTGACCCCCACCCCACCCCCCGCACTTTCTGGGAAAGAGTGCTCATTCGGCGCCGAATGGCCACGCTTTCCGGGTAAGTGCGTGGATCTTGAGCGGGGGCGTGGGACCCCTGGGGGAATGGGGGTGCGGGCGGCCGTAGGCTGGAGGACGTGACGGTACGTGTGCGCTTCGCCCCTTCCCCGACCGGTATGTTCCACGTCGGCGGCGCCCGCTCGGCGCTGCAGAACTGGATCTACGCCAAGCAGCAGGGCGGGGTCTTCGTGCTGCGCATCGAGGACACCGACGCGGCGCGCAACAAGCCCGAGTGGACCGAGGGCATCCTGTCCGCGCTGGAGTGGATCGGCATCGCCCGGGGCAGCTACGAGGGCCCGTACTTCCAGTCGCAGTACGCCACCGAGCACCGCGCCGCCGCCCAGCGGCTCCACGAGGCCGGCCGGGCGTACTACTGCGACTGCACCCGGGAGGACGTGCAGGCCCGCACCGGCTCGCAGTACCAGGGCTACGACGGCTTCTGCCGGGACCGGGGCCTGGAGCCCGGCCCGGGGCGCGCGCTGCGCTTCCGCACCCCGGACGAGGGCGAGACCGTGGTGGTCGACCTGATCCGCGGCGAGCCGACCTTCGAGAACAAGCTGATCGAGGACTTCGTCATCGCCCGCGGCGACGGCTCCCCGGTTTTCCTGCTGGCCAACGTGGTCGACGACATGACCATGGGGATCACCCACGTGGTCCGGGC
Organism: Micromonospora sp. U56; assembly: GCF_018070095.1. Taxonomy (NCBI): domain Bacteria; kingdom Bacillati; phylum Actinomycetota; class Actinomycetes; order Micromonosporales; family Micromonosporaceae; genus Micromonospora; species Micromonospora sp. U56. Next base: position 38,547 of record NZ_JAGPYL010000028.1, on the reverse strand, counting down.
CGAGGAGCACCTGCCCAACACTCCCAAGCAGCAGCTGCTCTGGGACGCCCTCGGGGTGAAGCCGCCGGTCTGGGCCCACGTCCCGGTGGTGGTCAACGAGAAGCGGCAGAAGCTCTCCAAGCGCCGCGACAAGGTCGCCCTGGAGGCGTACCGGGACGAGGGCTACCTCGCCGACGCCATGCGCAACTACCTGATGCTGCTCGGCTGGGCGCCGTCCGGTGACCGGGAGATCGTGCCCTGGTCGGTCATCGAGGAGGAGTACCGGCTGGAGGAGGTCAACCCCTCCCCCGCCTTCTTCGACGAGAAGAAGCTGCGCGCGTTCAACGGCGAGTACATCCGCGCCCTGCCGGTCGACGAGTTCGTGGCCGCCTGCCAGCCCTGGCTGGCCGGCACCGAGACGATCGCCCCGCCGCCGTGGCAGCCGGCCGAGTTCGACGCCGAGGCGTTCGCGGCGGTGGCGCCGCTGGCCCAGACCCGGATCGCGGTGCTCAGCGAGATCGTGCCGAACGTCGACTTCCTCTTCCTGGCCGACCCGCTGATCGACGAGGCCGCCTGGGCCAAGGCGATGAAGGAGGGCGCGGCCGAGCTGCTCGACGCGGCGATCGCCGCGTACGAGGCGTTGGAGTCGTGGGACGCCGAGTCGCTGAAGGCGACCCTGGAGGCGGTGGGTGCCGAGCGCGGCCTGAAGCTGGGCAAGGCGCAGGCGCCGGTCCGGGTGGCGGTCACCGGCCGCACCGTCGGGCTGCCGCTGTTCGAGTCGCTGGAGGTGCTCGGCCGGGAGCGCACCCTGGCCCGGCTGCGCGCCGCCCGGGTCCGCCTGGTCTGAGACGTACCCGAGAAGGGCCGCCGGGAATCAGCGGGCCCTTCGTCGTAGCTGCATCGGAACGCGGTGATCGACCCCGGTCACGCGGGTACGGCGTCGATCCCCGGCCGGGGACCGTGCGGGACCGGTCAGGAGCGGGTGGCGCGGCGGCGCAGCAGGACGGCGCCGAGCCCGGCCACCACCAGCCCGGCGACGACCAGCCAGGGCCAGACCGGCGTGCCGTCGTCGTCGGAGCGGGCAGCCGGGACGGCCGGCCCGGCCGTCGTCGCGGCGCCCGGCAACGCCGTCCCGACGGACGGCGACGGGGGCGCCGAGGACGGCGACGGCGACAGGGACGGATCGGCCGGCGTGCCGGTGGTGAGGGTGAAGCGCACCTCCCCCTTCACCGGATGGCCGTCGCTGGAGGAGAGCTGATAGCCGACGATGTAGAGGCCGGCCTTCCCGGGCCTGAACGGCACGGCGACCCGGCTGCCGGCGAAGCGCGGCGCGGCGCCGGCGGCCGGCACGTTGTCCGGCCCGACCACTGTGATCTTCGTCGTGGCCGGGTCGACCCTGGTCAGGAAACGCAGCTCGATCCGGGCGGGTGCCGCGGCGACCCGCGCGCCGTCGGCCGGGTCGCTGCCGGTCATCGAGTTGTGCGCGGCCGCCGGCGTCGCCGGCAGCAGCAACGACACACCGAGCGCCACGCCCGTAACCGCTAGCGAGGTACGCGCCGTACGTGCGACCCTGCCCCCCATGAACCCCTCCGCAAAGGTACGATCCGCCCGCTGATCAACGGCTGACCATTAGTCGGGCCCGGATCGCAGATAGTTCCAGATAATGGTCCAACAGCTGCAACCTAGCGCCGTTCTGCGGAGTCTTTGAGGTGGGGGATCCCCGGCCTGCGGGCACGGTCACCGCCATCGACGACCAACGCGTGACCCTGCAGCACAGCCATCCATCGAACGGGGCGAGGAGGCGGCTATGGTCGGAAGGGTGAGGCGGCTGCTCGGCGTGGTGGTCGCGATGGCGGCAGCCGTGGTGCTCAGCGCCGGAATGGCCGCGCCCGCGCAGGCCACCGGCCCGCAACGGGCCGCCCCGAAGCCGCCCCCGGCCGGGGTGGACATCACCGGCGACGGGCTGACCGAACCGCTGCGGCTGCGCGCCGACAGCCAGCCCGCCCACGTGCTCGCGGTGATCGACCAGGTCAACTGGTTCGGCCGCAGCGGCGCCGCCGCCGGTCCGAAGCGCGCCGACCTCGGTCCGAAGTACACGATCGTGGTGCTCGCCGGGGACGTGCCGAAGCAGACCTTCGACCTCTACCCGCTGGCCAAGGGCGGGCCCCGGGCCTACCGGCCGGCCAAGCAGCCGGACTCCCGCAAGACCAGCGCCGGCTGGTTCCTCGGCCGGCTCAACATGTCGGAGACGCTGCGTACCGCCGGGGTGCCGCTGGAGCGGCAGTTCGACACGGTCAGCGGCGGCGTCGGCGGCGGCGAGCGGGTCATCCCGGAGGACGCCCTCGACCCGGGCCGGGACATCGATGCCGCGATCAGCGAGTTGCAGCGCCTGCTGCTGCTCAACGCCGGGGTGATGCTGGTGATCACCTCCGGGCTGGCCGGGATCGCGCTGCTGGTCCGCCGCCGTACCCGCTGAGCCACCCACCCGGGCGGCGCAGACCGCCAGCAGGTTCAGACCTCCAGCACCACCTTGCCGCGGACGTGCCCCGCCGCCACCAGGCGCTGCGCGTCCGCGGCCTGCGCCAAGGGGAACGTCCGTTCGACGTGCACGGTCAGCCGGCCGGCGTCGACCAGCCCGGCGAGCACGGTGAGGTCCTGGGTGGACGGTTTGACGAAGACGTAGCTGCCACCGAGCCGGGTCACGTGCTCCGGGTCGGCGGTGGAGATCAGCCGGGCCGGGCGGGTGAGCAGCTCGGCGGAGACGTCCAGCGCCTCCCCGCCGAACAGGTCCAGCGCCACGTCGATTCCGTCGGGCGCGACCACGCAGAGCCGGTCGGCCAGGCCGTCGCCGTAGCCGACCGGCTCGGCGCCGAGCGCGCGGACGAAGTCGTGGTTGGCCTCGCTCGCCGTGCCGATCACCCGGTCGGCACCGAGCGCCCGGGCCACCTGCACGGCCAGGTGACCCACCCCGCCCGAGGCCCCGTGCACCAGCACGGTGTCCCCCGCGCCGGTGCGCGCCGCCTGCAACGCCTGGTACGCGGTGAGCCCGGCCAGCGGCAGGCCGGCGGCCTCCGCCCAGGACGCCGGCGCCGGCTTGTCGGCCAGGCAGCGCTCGGGGGCCGGGACGAGTTCGGCGTACGTGCCGTACTGGAGGTCGTCGCGGCGGACGTACCCGATCACCTCGTCGCCGACCGCGAACCCGGCCACCGCCGGCCCCACCGCGACCACCTCGCCGGCGGCGTCCCAGCCGGGCACCAGCGGGAAGTGGCCGGGGATCGCGGCGGCCAGGTGGCCCTCGCGGACCTTCCAGTCGACCGGGTTCACGCCCGCCGCGCGCACCCGCACCAGCACCGTGTCGGGGCCCACCGGCGGGTCCGGCAGGTCTCGCAGGGCGAGTTGCTCGGCCGGGCCGTACGCGTCGATCGCGATCGCCTTCACTATGCCCACGCTAGCGGCCGGACGGCCGCCGGGTGGTCAGCACCAGCGGTGCGGGGGCCGCTCCCGGCGGTCGGGGCGGCGGCTGGGGCGGACCGGGCCGTGCCGGTGCGCGCCGGCCCAGCCGGCCAGGTCGCTGCGGCAGGCCCGGGGGGTGGTCGGGTCGGGCTCGCCCGCCGCGGCCGGCTCGCCGGCCGACGGGCGCGGGCCCGGCTCGATGCCGAGCGGCCGGGACGGCACCGCCTCCGCAGGGGCCGGCTCGGCGGGCCGCTGCCGGGGCACCGTCACCTCGTCGTCGGCCCGCTCGGGCGCCCGGCCGGCCTGCTCGGTCGGGCAGGGCACCGCCGCGAGCCGCCGGTGGGGCCGCAGCGGCCCCTGCTGCTCGTGGTGGCCGAGCCGGCAGGGCTCGCCCTGGGCGCAGCCGTGTTCGGCCTCCCCGTGCGCCATCCCGGTCTCCTCACGCTCGCGTCGCGCGCCGGGAGGTCGCCCCGGCGCCCACGTCACCGTACTGGCCGGCACCGACGCCGTCTGCAGCGCGTACCCGGGTGTCAGCGCTTCGGGCGGCGCGGGAAGATCGTCTCCCAGACCGGGAAGGCGACCAGCCAGATCACGATGACCACCGTGAGGCTGCGGATCCAGTTCACCAGCTCGCCGGTGCGCTCGGCGTCGTCGACGTAGCTGATCGCCGCGCCGAGCAGGGCGCAGGCGATCGCCCAGCCGAGCAGCGCCCTGCCCTGTCCCACCAGCAGATCGCGCAGCCGCCGGCGATGGCGGAAAGCACCACCAGGATCCAGGTGAGCCGGATCGTGGCGAAACCGGAGCCGCGCAGCCGGGTGCAGGCCGGGGCTGACCGCGCCACAGTGACCGCCCGGCGTGGATGGCCAGGTCAGCACGTGTCAGGCTGGACCGGTGAGCGAGCCGGGCGGGATGGAGCTGTCGGCCACGCTCCGCCGGATCGAACGGGCGGCGGGAGCGTTGGCCACCGCCAGCGTGGCCCGGATGGACGAGAGCCTGCCCTGGTTCCGCGAGCTCCCGGCCGACCAGCGCTCCTGGGTCATGCTGGTGGCCCAGGCCGGGGCCCGGTCCCTGGTGCAGTGGCTGCGCTCGGGCGGCGGCAGCGCGGACAGCACCCAGGAGGTCTCCGACGAGGTCTTCGCCACCGCGCCGGAGGCCCTCGCGCGCTCGATCAGCCTCCAGCAGACGGTGGCGCTGATCAAGGTGACCATCGACGTGGTCGAGGAGCAGGTGTCGCACCTGGCCGCCCCGGGCGAGGAGCAGCAGCTGCGCGAGGCGGTGCTGCGGTTCTCCCGGGAGATCGCCTTCGCCGCCGCCCGGGTGTACGCCCGGGCCGCCGAGTCCCGCGGGTCGTGGGACGCCCGGCTCCAGGCGCTGCTGGTCGACGCGCTGCTGCGCGGCGACTCCCCCGACGTGCTGGCCAGCCGGGCGGCGGCGCTGGGCTGGTCGGACGCGCCGCCGGTGGCGGTGGCGGTGGGCCGCTCCCCCGGCGGGGAGGTGGCCGCCGTGCTGCACACCGTCTACCGGCAGGCCCGCCGGATCGGCGTGGAGGTGATCGGCGGCGTGCACGGCGACCGGCTGGTCATCGTGCTCGGCGGGGCGGCGGACCCGGTGGCCGCCACCGAGAAGCTGCTGCCCGCGTTCGGCGAGGGGCCGGTGGTCGTGGGGCCGGCCGTACCCAGCCTGGACGAGGCGACCGAGTCGGCGCGGGCGGCGCTCGCCGGGTTCCGCGCCGCGCCGGCCTGGCCGACCGCGCCGCGCCCGGTGTCGGCGGCGGAGCTGCTGCCCGAGCGGGCCCTAGCCGGCGACGCCGAGGCCCGCCGTCGGCTGCGGCACGACGTGTACGCGGCGCTGGTGCGCGCCGGCGGCGAGCTGCTGGAGACCCTGGACGCCTTCTTCACCGCGGGCGGGACGCTGGAGAGCGCGGCCCGGTCGCTGTTCGTGCACCCGAACACGGTCCGCTACCGGCTGCGCCGGATCGCCGAGGTCACCGGCTTCTCGCCGCTGTCGCCCCGGGACGCGTTCGCCCTCCAGGTGGCGCTGACCGTCGGGCGGCTCGACCCGGTCGTCCCGGCGGTCACTGCCGTCCCGACCCAGACAATGACCCCAGGCGTCAGGAAAACGTCACAGACGGGTGATGACCGCCGTTGATTTTTGTAGGATCCCTCCAAAGGTTCTAGTGCGGTTTGGTCGGTGCCGACACAGCGCTACCCAGAGGTATCCAGGAGAGTCATAGACGTGCTCGCCGTACTCTCTCCCGGCCAGGGTTCCCAGAAACCCGGCTTCCTGACTCCCTGGCTCGACCTGCCCGGCACCGAGGCCCGCCTGCGGTGGTGGTCCGCGCTCGCCGGGGTCGACCTGGTGCACCTCGGCACCGAGGCCGACGCCGACGAGATCAAGGACACCGCCCGGACGCAGCCGCTGCTGGTCGCGGCGGCCCTGCTCGCCGCCGAGCACCTGCCGATGTACGACGTCGCGGTCACCGCCGGCCACAGCGTCGGCGAGCTCGGCGCCGCCGCCCTCGCCGGGGTGCTCCCGGCCGAGGCGGCGATCACCCTCGCCGGGGTACGCGGCAGGGAGATGGCCGCCGCCTGCGCCCTGGAGCCCACCGGGATGGCCGCCGTGCTCGGCGGCGACCCGGACGAGGTGCTCGCCGCGATCACGGCGCACGGGCTGCACCCGGCCAACCGCAACGGCGCCGGCCAGATCGTCGCCGCCGGGGCGCTCGACGCGCTGGACAAGCTCGCCGCCGAGCCGCCCGCGAAGGCCCGGATCACCCGACTCAAGGTCGCCGGCGCCTTCCACACCCCGTACATGGCCCCGGCCGAGGCCGCGCTGGCCGGCGTGGCCGCCGGGATCACCCCGGCCGAGCCGTCCCGGATCCTGCTGTCCAACCTCGACGGTTCGGCGGTCAACCACGGCCGGGAGATGGTGCAGCGGCTGGTCCGCCAGGTCACCGCCCCGGTCCGCTGGGACCTGTGCATGCGCACCCTGGCCGACCTCGGCGTCACCGGCGTGGTCGAGCTGCCCCCGGCCGGCACCCTGGCCGGGCTGGTCAAGCGGGAGCTGAAGGCCACCGGCGGGCCCGAGATCGTCACCCTCAACACCCCCGACGACCTGCCGGCCGCGCGCGACCTGATCGCCCGGCACAGCGGGCTGCGCGGCCACGAGCCGGTGGTCCAGTTCCGGGTGGTGGTCTCCCCCGCCGCCGGGACCTTCGAACCGACCGCCGACCTCGCCGAGGGCGCCGACCTGCGCACCGGCCAGGTGATCGGCCACATCGCGACCCGGCAGGGGCCGGTCGAGGTGACCGCGCACGACAGCGGCCTGCTCACCGAGTGGCTCGCCCACCACGACGACCCGGTCGCGCCGGGCCAACCCCTCGCCCGCATCGGAGGCCACGTATGACCGGCAGTCGGATCCTCGCGATGGGCCACTACCAGCCCTCCCGCGTCGTCACCAACGACGACATCGCCCAGTTGGTCGACACCAACGACGAGTGGATCCGGGACCGGGTCGGCATCGTCACCCGGCGGATCGCCGACGGGGAGACGGTGGCCGACATGGCGACCGCCGCCGCCGGCAAGGCGCTGGCCAACTCCGGCCTCACCGCCGCCGACATCGACCTGGTCGTCGTGGCCACCTGCACGTCGGTCGACCGCAGCCCGAACGTGGCCTGCCGGGTCGCCGCCAAGCTGGGCATCGTCGCCCCGGGCGCGTACGACATCAACACCGCCTGCTCCGGCTTCGCGTACGCCCTGGGCACCGTGGACCACGCGATCCGGGCCGGGGCGGCGCGCAACGCGATCGTCGTCGGCGCGGAGAAGCTCTCCGACTTCACCGACTGGACCGACCGCTCCACCTGCATCATCTTCGGCGACGGCGCCGGGGCCGCGGTGGTCACCGCCGCCGCCGAGGGCGAGCCCGCCGGGGTCGGCCCGGTGGTCTGGGGCTCGGTGCCGGAGAAGAGCGACGCGGTACGCATCGAGGGCTGGCGCCCGTACATCGCGCAGGAGGGTCAGGCGGTCTTCCGCTGGGCCACCACCGCGCTGGCGCCGCTCGCCCTGCAGGCCTGCGAGCGGGCCGGGGTCGACCCGTCGGAGCTGGCCGCGTTCGTTCCGCACCAGGCCAACGCGCGGATCATCGACGGCATCGCCAAGCGGCTGAACATCCCGCAGGCGATCATCGCCAAGGACATCGTCGAGTCCGGCAACACCTCGGCGGCGAGCGTGCCGCTGGCCCTGTCCAAGCTGATCGAGCGGCGGGAGGTGCCCTCGGGCGCCCCGGTGCTGCTGTTCGGCTTCGGCGGCGGCCTGACCTACGCCGGTCAGGTCGTCCGCTGCCCCTGAGACCCCCTCCGGCGCGCCAGCGCCGAGGAGTGGCGGTCGGCACGTCGCCGGCCGCCGAGTTACCCCCGATGAGAGGAACCAACCGAAATGACCCGTGACGAGATCACCACCGGCCTCGCCGAGATCCTCGAAGAGGTTGCCGGGGTGAACCCGGACGACGTGGCCGAGGGGAAGTCCTTCACCGACGACCTCGACGTCGACTCGCTCTCCATGGTGGAGGTCGTGGTGGCGGCCGAGGAGAAGTTCGGCGTCAAGATCCCGGACAACGAGGTGCAGAACCTCAAGACCGTCGGCGACGCCGTCACCTACATCGAGGCGCAGTCCTGATATGAGTCGCACCGACGTCGTCGTCACCGGGATCGGCGCGACCACCCCGCTGGGCGGGGACGTCGCGTCGACCTGGGACGCCATGCTCGCCGGCCACTCCGGGGTGAGTGCGCTCACCCAGGAGTGGGCCGGGCAGTTGCCGGTCCGGATCGCGGCCCAGCTGGCGGTCGACCCGGCCGGCCTGCTGGACCGGGTCAAGCTCCGCCGGCTCGACCGATCCGAGGCGATCGCGATCATCGCGGCGCAGCAGGCCTGGGCGGACGCCGGCCTGGCCGACTCCGGGCCCGACCCGGACCGGCTGGGCGTCAGCGTCGGCTCCGGCATCGGCGGTGCCCTGACCCTGCTCGCCCAGGACGACATCCTGGAGGCGTCCGGCCCGCGCCGGGTCTCCCCGCACACCATCCCGATGCTGATGCCCAACGGCCCCGCCGCCTGGGTGGGCCTGGAACTGGGCGCCCGGGCGGGCGTCCACTCGGTGGCCAGCGCCTGCGCGACCGGCGCGGAGGCCATCGCGCTCGGCATGGACATGATCCGTGCCGGCCGGGCCGACGTGGTGGTGGCCGGCGGCACCGAGGCGGTCATCCACCAGCTGCCGATCGCCGGCTTCAGCTCGATGCGGGCCATGTCGACCCGCAACGACGAGCCGGAGCGGGCCTCCCGCCCCTGGGACAAGGGCCGTGACGGGTTCGTGCTCGGCGAGGGCGCCGGCATCCTGGTGCTGGAGCGGGCCGAGCACGCGGCCGCCCGGGGCGCCCGGGTGTACGCGCGGCTGGCCGGTTCCGGCATCACCTCCGACGGCTACGACATCGTCCAGCCGCACCCGGACGGTGCGGGCGCGATCCGGGCCATCGCCAAGGCGATCGCCGACGCGGACGTGGCGAAGTCCGACATCGTGCACGTCAACGCGCATGCCACCTCGACCCCGGTCGGGGACATCGCCGAGATCAAGGCGCTGCACGAGGCGCTCGGCGACCACCCGGTGCTGACCGCCACCAAGTCCATGACCGGTCACCTGCTGGGCGCGGCGGGCGCGCTGGAGTCGATCGCCACGATCCTGGCGATCCGCGACGGTGTCGTACCCCCGACGATCAACCTCGACGACCCGGACGAGGGCCTCACTCTGGAGGTGGCCGCCAACAAGGCGCGCCACATGGACATCCCCGCCGCGCTGAACAACTCGTTCGGCTTCGGCGGACACAACGTGGCTCTCGTCTTCACGCGGGCCTGAGACCACAGCCTTGGAGGCTCCCGTGACCACCACCGCCGTTGGTGCGGACACATCCACCGTGGACTACCGGGATCCGGAGCTGCGCCTCCGGGCCCTGTTCGACGCCGGTTCGCTGCGCCTGCTGGCACCCCGGGACACCTCCGGCGTCCTCTGGGCGCGGGGTGAGATCGACGGCACGCCGGCGATCGCGTACGCCACGGACGCCACGAAGATGGGCGGCGCGATGGGCACCGAGGGGTGCCGGCACATCGTCGACGCGATCGACACCGCTGTCCGGGAGCGGGTGCCGGTGCTCGGCCTCTGGCACTCCGGCGGCGCCCGGCTGGCCGAGGGCGTGGTCGCGCTCGACGCCGTCGGGCAGGTCTTCGCCGCCATGGTGCGCGCCTCCGGCCGGGTGCCGCAGATCTCGGTGGTGCTCGGTCCGGCGGCCGGTGGCGCGGCGTACGGGCCGGCGCTGACCGACATCGTGGTGATGAGCGGCGCCGGGAGGATCTTCGTCACCGGGCCCGAGGTGGTTCGCAGCGTCACCGGCGAGCAGGTCGACATGGAGCGGCTCGGCGGCCCCGAGCCGCACGGCCGGCGCTCCGGCGTGGTGCACGTGACCTGCGCCGACGACGAGGCGGCGATGGTCGAGTCGCGCAAGCTCGCCGCGCTGCTCGGCCACCAGGGCCGGCTCTCCCCCGACGACGTGGCGACCGGCGTCGAGGACGGGCACGACCTGCTGGCGAAGATGCCGGCCGAGACCAACCGGGCGTACGACGTCAAGCCGGTGGTCAAGGCGCTGCTGGACGCCCCCGGCGTGGAGCTGCACGCCAAGTGGGCGCCGAACGTGGTCACCACGCTCGGCCGGTTCGCCGGCCGGACGGTCGGCGTGATCGCCAACAACCCGCTGCGGCTGGGTGGCTGCCTCGACGCGTCCAGCGCCGAGAAGGCGGCCCGCTTCGTGCGGATGTGCGACTCGCTCGGGGTGCCGCTGATCGTGCTGGTCGACGTGCCCGGCTACCTGCCCGGCCTGGGCCAGGAGTGGGACGGCGTGGTCCGGCGCGGGGCGAAGCTGCTGCACGCCTTCGCCGAGGCGGTGGTACCGCGGGTGACGCTGGTGACCCGCAAGGCGTACGGCGGGGCGTACATCGCGATGAACTCCCGCTCGCTCGGCGCGACCGCGGTCTTCGCCTGGCCGAACGCGGAGGTCGCGGTGATGGGCGCCAGCGCGGCGGTCAACATCCTGCACCGCAAGAAGCTCGCCGCCGCCCCGGCGGAGGAGCGCGAGACGCTGCGCGCGCAGCTGATCGAGGAGCAGACCCGGGTCGCCGGCGGGGTGAACCGGGCGCTGGAGATCGGCGTGGTGGACGACGTGATCAAGCCGGAGGTGACCCGGCGCCGGATCGCCGAGGCGCTCGCCGGGGCGCCCGCCGCACGGGGCGCGCACGGCAACATCCCGCTGTAGCACCGGTCGTACCGGTCAGGGCCCGCGCCTTTCCGGGCGCGGGCCCTGACCGCGTCTCAGCCCCGGTTGCGCGGGTGCTGCCGGGCGGCCCGCTCGTTGCCCCGGCCGTAGTTGCCGGTCCACCGGGCCATCACCAGCTGCGGACCCTCGCGCACCTCGGCGAGGAACCGCGCGGCCCGCTCGCCGCGCAGCGTGCCGACCGGCCGGCCGTGGTGGCTGATCACCACCGATCCGTCCGCCCGCTGAACGTGGTCGAATCCCCGCGCCGGCTGTCCCATCACCGGGCAGGCTGCCCGGGCCGGGCCGGCCGCCGGACAGGCCGTCCAGAAGCTCGGCCACCGGCGAGCCCTCAACTCACCAGCACGACCTCCAGCCGGCGGGGACCGTGGACGCCCTCTACGCGGTTCAGCTCGATGTCGCTGGTCGCCGATGGGCCGGAGACCCAGGTGAGCGGGCGGCGCGGGTCGAGCTGCGCCACTGCTTCGGGCAGCCCGGTCACGAGCTGGTCGACCCGCACCACGCACACGTGATGGTCGGGGACCAGGGTGAGCGCCCGCCGTCCCTGCGTCGGTCCGGCGTCCAGCACGATGGTGCCGGTCGTCGCCACCGCGACGGCGCATCCGGTGAGCACCGACGCCGTCGCGTCGAGTTCGGCGACGGTCAGCGGCGCGAGGTCCCCGTCGCGGCGGACCGGCCCCCGGTAGCCGGCCAGCCACTCGGCCGGCAGGTCCGGTGGCACCACGAGGCTCGGGCTGCCGGCGAGCACGGTGGCGAGCGTCGCCGCCAGGTCGCCGTCGCAGCGGTGCACCGTGGCCCGGTAGTCCACCAGCCGGTCGGCGAACAGATTTACCGGGTCCGCGCACTGCACCGTGCGCAGGTAGCTGCGGGGTACCGGCACGGCGGGCACGGGATCGCCCAGCGCGACGCGGATCCGGTCCAGGATCTCGGTACGAGCATTCATCAGGACTCTCCTCGGTTGCGGGCCCACCATTCACGGAAGGATTCCCGTGCGGGCAGCGGGGCGTCGCGGGTCGCCGTCCATGCCGACATCGGCCACGGCAGCCGGCGTACCGGGCGCCCGCGCAGGACCCCGGCCAGCGGGGCGGTCGCTGCCCGGGCGGCCCGCAGGGCGCGGGCGTAGCGGCGCCGGTCGCGCATCAGCCAGGCCGTGGCGCGCATTGCGGTGCGCTCCGGCGACGGGCGGCCGCGCTGGTCGTCGACCGCGGCCTGGCGCAGGTGCACGAGCACCTCAGGGATGTTGATCCGCACCGGGCAGACGTCGTAGCAGGCGCCGCAGAGGGTGGAGGCGAACGGCAGGCTGCGGTTGGCCGCCACCCCGGTCAGCTGCGGCGAGAGGATCGCGCCGATCGGCCCCGGATAGACCGACCCGTAGGCGTGCCCGCCCACCCGTTCGTAGACGGGGCACACGTTGAGGCAGGCCGAGCATCGGATGCAGTGCAGCGCCTGCCGACCGACCGGGTCGGCGAGCGTGGCGGTACGCCCGTTGTCGACCAGCACCACGTGCACCGTCTGCGGCCCGTCTCCGGGGGTGACCCCGGTCCACATCGAGGTGTACGGGTTCATCCGCTCCCCGGTCGAGGAACGGGGCAGCAGTTGCAGGAAGACCTCGAGGTCGGCGAAGGTCGGCACCAGCTTCTCGATGCCCACCACCGAGATCAGTGTCTCGGGCAGCGTCAGGCACATCCGTCCGTTGCCCTCGGACTCCAGCACCACCAGCGTGCCGGTGTCGGCGACGGCGAAGTTCGCACCGGAGATGGCGACCTTCGCGGCGAGAAACTTGGCCCGCAGGTGCCGGCGGGCCGCCTCGGCCAGGGCGACGGGCTCGTCGCCCAGTGCCGGGTCGGCGCCGGGCATCCGCTCCCGGAAGATGTCGCGGATCTCCCGCCGGTTGTAGTGGATCGCGGGCACCAGGATGTGCGACGGGGTGTCGTCGGCCAGTTGCACGATCAGCTCGGCCAGGTCCGTCTCCACCGCGGCGATCCCGGCAGCGGCCAAGGCCTCGTTCAGGCCGATCTCCTGCGTCGCCATTGACTTGACCTTGACGACCTCCTCGGCGCCCGCCTCGCGTACCAGCCGGGTCACGACCGCGCACGCCTCGGTCGCGTCGCGGGCCCAGTGGACCTGTGCGCCGGCCGCGGTCGCGGCGGCCTCGAACCGGGTCAGCAGCTCGGGCAGGCGGGCGAGCACATCAGTTTTGATCGCGCTGCCGGCGGCGCGCAGCTCCTCCCAGTCGGGCACCTCGTCGACCACCCGGCTGCGCTTGTCCCGGATCGTGTGGGTGGCCCGTTGCAGGTTGAGTCGTAGCTGCGCGCGGGGCAGTTCACGCTCGGCGGCCGCCGGGAACGGCAGCTCGCCGACCAGGGGGTTGGCTCCCGGCTTCACGCGTCACCTCCAGCCAGGATCTCGGCGTAGTGCAGCGCCCGAATCCCGGTGTTCTGGCGGGACAGCCCCCCGCCGATGTGGGCCAGGCATGAGTTGTCGGCGGCAAGCACGTACTCGGCGCCGGTGGAGCGGATCGCCCCGCACTTGTCGGCCAGCATCGCCCCGGAGACCCCGGGGTTCTTCAGCGCGAACGTGCCACCGAAGCCGCAGCACTCCTCGGCATCGGGCAGCTCGGTCAGTTCCAGATCCCGCACCGCGCGCAGCAGCCGCATCGGTCGGTCGCCCAGCCGCAGCATGCGCAGCCCGTGACAGGTCGGGTGGTAGGTGACCCGGTGCGGGAACCGGGCCCCCACGTCCACCACGCCGAGCACGTCGACCAGCAGCTCGGACAGCTCGTAGGTGCGGGCGGCCACCGGGGCCGAGTCGGGCACCAGCCGGGGGTAGGAGTCGCGGACCATGGCCACGCACGAACCGCTCGGCGCCACCACCGCGTCGTAGTCGCGGAACGTCTCCACGAACCGGTGGATGAGCGGCAGCGCCTCGTCCCGGTAGCCCGAGTTGGCATGCATCTGCCCGCAACAGGTCTGGGCCGCCGGGAACTCGACCCGGTGCCCGAGACGTTCCAGGACCCGGACCACGGCGCGGCCGGTGCCGGGGTGGAGCAGGTCGTTGACGCAGGTGATGAAGAGTCCGATCCGCATGGCGCTCCCGGTGGCCGTGTCTGGGTGTTCGGTCAGGGCAGCCATGGCCCCGCCGCAGGGCTCGCCGGCTGCCCGGGCGCTCGTCCGGGCCGGTCGCCCGGAGCCGGGTCACCGTGCCCGGAGCCGGCGGCGCCACGCCGTCCGCCGGTGTGCGCAGTGTCGGCGGGCGGCACGTTCGCCAGCCGGGCGGCCTCGAACGCGAAGGCTTCGGTGACCGCCCGCAGGTGCGCCTCGACCGCCTCGCCGAACGCCCTGCTCCACTCCGCCAGCCGTACGGGTTCGCCGGGATCGGCGAACGGCGGCGCGCCGGCCGCCGCGGCCAGATCCCAGGACGCCTGCTGGGCCATGACGCGAGCCTGCCATGCCTGCGGTGGCGGGGCCTCGACCGGGGCGCGCGGTTCGGGTGGGTCCAGCCGCTCGCCCTGCCGGCGGTACCAGTAGCGCAACCGGTGCAACTCCGCCCGCAACGCCGCCCGTTCGGTCTCCGCCTCGGCGAGGGCGGCCGCCACCAGGTGCAGGAACGCATCGACGTCCGCCGCCCGGTACCCGAGACCGAGGCGGGGGAACTCGACCGACCGCACCACTTCGGCGGTGATCTCGCCCCAGGTGCCCGGTCCGCTCCTGCTCGGCACGATGTGCTCCCTTCCCGGTGGGCGCCGGGCGTGCCGGCGCCCACCGACTTCCTCCAGGTTCAGGACAGCGTCCAGGCCAGGACGTTGGACTGCAGGTAGACCAGCAGGCACAGCCCGAGGAGCATGAGCAGGCTCCAGCGGAACACCTTCCGGAACAACAGGTGCTCCTTGCCGACGAGGCCCACCGCGGTCGCCGCGATGGTGAGGTTCTGCGGGCTGATCATCTTGCCGACCACTCCGCCGGAGGTATTGGCGGCGACCATCAGCGTCGGATCGAGACCGATCTTGGTGGCCGCCGCCTGCTGCATTGTGGCGAAGAGGGCGTTGGCCGAGGTGTCGGATCCCGTCACGGCGGTGCCGAGCCAGCCGAGGATCGGCGCCAGGAAAGCGAACGCCGCGCCCGTGCCGGCGATCCAGGCCCCTACGGTGAGGGTCTGGCCGGACAGGTTCATCACGTACGCCAGCGCGAGCACCGAGGCGACGGTGAGGAAGGCCCAGCGCAGCTTCACCGCCACGGCGACCAGTTCGCGCGCCGCCACGGCCGGGCTGATCCGGTAGATGAGCGCGACGAGAATGCCCGCAACCAGCAGCATGGTGCCCGGTGAGGAGAGCCACGGGAACGTGTAGACGGTGGCGGTGGAGACCTTGCCGGTCACCGTGAGCACGTGACCGTGCAGGCCTGGCCACTCAATCTTGGTGTCCTGGCCGGCCAGGAACAGCTTGGCCGGCTCCCACAGCTTGGCCACCGAGAAGACGGCGATGATGATGAGGTATGGCACCAGCGCCATGGCCACGCGTCCGACGGTGATGTCTTCCCGCGTCGCCTCGACGTCCGTCCTCGGGTCCAGCGTACCGACGCGGCCACCCGGGCCGGAGCCGCGGACGGGACCGGCCGATCCGCCGGCGGTCGAGGTCTCGTCGCCCTCGGTGCCCAGCTTCGCGAACGCCTCGGCGCCCCCGGACGGCTGCCAGACCCGCAGGAACAACACAACGGCGGTGAGGGCCACCAGCGAGGCGATGATGTCGGTCAGCTCCACCGAGATGAAGTTGGCGCTGGCGAACTGCGCTGCGGCGAAGGCGCCGCCGGCGACCAGGGCGACCGGCCAGGTCTGGCGTACGCCGCGCCGGCCGTCGACCAGGAACACCAGCAGCAGGGGAACGAAGAGCGCCAGCACGGGGGTCTGCCGGCCGACGTAGGCGCCGATCTCCTCGTACGGGATCTTGGTGAGGGTGCCGGCGGTGATGATCGGGATGGCGATGGCGCCGAACGCCACGGGCGCCGTGTTCGCGACCAGCACCGTGGTCGCCGCGCGCAGCGGACCGAAACCGAGCGCCATCAGCATGACGCCGGTGATGGCCACCGGGGCGCCGAAGCCGGCCAGCGCCTCGAGGAGGCCGCCGAAGCAGAACGCGATGATGATCGCCTGGACCCGCGGGTCGTCGCTGATGAGCTGGAACGCCTTGCGCAGGTCCTCGAATCGGCCACTGGCCACGGTGAGCTGATAGACCCAGATCGCCGCGAAGACGATCCACATGATCGGGAAGAGGCCGAAGACGGCGCCCTGGGAGGCGGACAGCAGTGCCAGACCGACCGGCATGTCGCAGCCGGCGACCGCGACGGCGATCGCGACCGCGACGGACGCCAGGGCGGCCCAGTGCGCCTTGGTGCGCAGCACGCCCAGCATGAAAAAGATCGTCAGGAGCGGAAGCAGTGCGGCGAGCGCCGACAGCGGCAGGCTCTCCGCCAGGGGGGCAAGAACGGGCTGGTACACGAGCTCTCCTGGGGGACGGGGTCGTGTGGGAAGTCACCCACGCGCCGACGGGCCCGTTTGGCGAGGTGGGTGGAATGCTGGTTGGTCCGGTGAAGCTTTGGTCTGACCAAGTACTCGCTGGCCAGACGGTAATGTAGGAGGGCCCAGCTGTCCAGAGGCACGCCATCCCCTTTTCGCCGTCATGGAGGACCCGATGACCGACGCTGCCGAGTGGCAGCCGCTCTCCCGATCACGCACCTACGAGCTGGTCCTCGACCAGATCGAGGAGCAGATCCTGGCCGGTCGGCTGCGCCCCGGGGACCGCCTGCCCCCGGAGCGGGAGCTCGCCGGAATGCTCGGGGTCAGCCGCGCCGCGATCCGGGAGGCATTGCGGGTCCTGGAGGCCCAGGGCGTGCTCCGGCGGCCGCAGGTGGGCACCGGGCCGGAGTCGGGCAACCTCATCGCCGGCATGCCGAGCACCGGCCTGAGCCGGCTGTTGCGGGTGCACGTCGCGCTCTCGAACTTTCCGCTCGACGACGTAGTGGAGGCCCGGGTCACCATGGAGCGGGCCAGCGCCCGGCTCGCGGCAGGACACGCCACGCCGGAGCAGCTGGCCCGGATGCGGGAGCTGCTCGACCGGATGGACGACCCGGAGCTGAGCCGCGAGGAGTTCAATGACCTCGACACCGACTTCCACGTGACCGTCGCCGAGGCCGCCGGCAACCGCCTGATCGCCGACATGACCATCGCCGTGCGCAACGCGCTCCGGCACGACCTGCTGCGCACCTTCGACAAGATCGCCGACTGGGAGCAGGCCGCCACCCGGCTGCGCCGCGACCACCAGGGCATCTACGCGGCCATCGCAGACGGCGACGGCGAGCTCGCCGCGACTCGCGTCGAGCGGCACATTCGCGACTTCTACCGCAAGGTGTCAGCGCTCCTCGCGTGAGGCCCCGTCGCCGCGGTGGCCCGCCGACCGGCGCGGGTCCTGACCGTGCTGCCGGCATTCCCGGCGCAAGGGCTCACCACCACCCCGGACGCTCACTAAGACCTCGCTCGCGCGGCTGGTGGCAGTGAAGCGTCTGCCCGGCACCGCACCTGTGGGTCAGGCCGGGACCGTCTCACCGCAAGGTGAAACTGCCGCTCGTGAGCTCACTAGAGTGCACTGAGGGGCAACGGCCGCCGAACCGCGAGGAGCACGCCGTGGAAGCGACGGAGATCCGCAAGCTCGCCGCGCTCGAGGACACCCACTGGTGGTACCGCGAGCGGCGTGCCCTGCTGGCCCGGTCGCTGCGCCGGCTGGCCGCCGCCGGGGCACGTCCCGGGCGGGCGCTGGACGTCGGCGCGGCCGGCGGCGGCAACACCCGGGTGCTGCGGGCGCACGGGTGGCGCCCGGTGGCCCTGGAGTACAGCGCCGACGGCGCCGGGGTGGCCCGGGAACGCGGGCTCGACGTGATCCGGGCCGACGCCCGGCACCTGCCCGTCGGTTCGGCGAGCCTCGGCCTGGTGGTCGCCTTCGACATCCTCGAACACTTCGACGAGGACCACCTGGCCGCCGCCGAGATCCGCCGTACGCTACGCCCCGGCGGGACGACCCTGATCGCGGTGCCCTGCGACATGGCGCTCTGGTCGGCCCACGACGAGGCGGTCGGGCACGTCCGCCGCTACGACCGGGAGTCGCTGCGGGCGGTGGTGGAGAAGGCCGGCCTGGTGGTCGACGAGCTGTGGAGCTGGAACGTGCTGCTCCGCCCGGTCGCCGCCTGGCGGCGCCGCACCTCCACCGGCAGCGACCTGGGCGACCTGCACCCGCTGGTCAACCTGGGACTGCGCACCGTCGTCACCGCCGAGCGGTACCTGCCGGTGCGGTCGCTGCCCGGGGTCTCGCTGATGCTGCGCGCCCACCGCCCGGCCTGAACCGCCGGCACCCGCGGGAGCGTCCCGTCGACGAGGAGTTCACCGCGTTGCTCCCGGCGTACCAGCTGGCCAAGTCGAGCACCAACCTGCCGAAGTGAGCGCCGGACGCCCGGCCCGCCGGTGGCGGGCCGGGCGTCAACGCAGGCGGTAGACGGCCATCCGGGCGTTCTCGTGGCGCAGGTCGGCCAGCCCGGCCAGGTCCGCGGACTCCGGGCCGACCGTGCGGTCGACCACCAGCCAGCGCACGCCGTACCGGTCGCGCAGCTCGGCCAGGCCGGCGGCGGTGGGCGCGGTGAACGCGGCGTCGTTGGCGCGCAGCCGCTCGGCGTCCCAGAACGGGGCGTACGGGCCTTCGGGCCGGCCCACCATCCGGGGCGCGAACGCCCAGCCCTCCACCAGCACCGGCCGCTCGGCGTAGCCGCTGAGCCAGAACGAGCGGGCGTCGCACCAGCCGCTCACCACCACCCGGCAGTGCACGTTGGTCGCCAGCACGTCCTCCGGCGCGCTGTGCGCGCGCACCCAGCGGGCCGCCTGCACCCGGGAGGCCGGCATCCGCTCCACCGCGTACGCCCCGCCGTTGGTGAAGTACCGCGCCGCCGCCGCGTCGAGCACCAGGCCCGGCGCGCCGGCCACCAGCACGGCGGTGAGCAGCACCAGCGGACCCCGGCCGGCCAGCCCGGGCCACCGGTCGACCAGCCCCGGCCAGAGCAGGGCCACCAGGACGACCGCCACCAGCAGGGCCGCCGCCCAGCAGAGCAGCGGCAGCACCGCGGCGTACGGCCGGTCGGGCGGCACGATCGCCGGGAAGCGCAGCTGGTACGCGGTCAGCGCCAGCGCCAGGCTCGCCGCGCCCGCGCCGAGCAGCACCCGTCCCCGGGTCGTGAGCGCGGCCCGGTCCAGCAGCTCGACGAAGCCCCAGCCGGACAGCAGCACCCCGAAGGTGAAGCCGGTCCGGGTGAAGTACTGGTTGCTGCTGCCCGGGTGGGCGAGCAGCAGGTAGACCGCCGGACCGGCCAGCGCCCCGCCGAGCAGGAAGACCTGCGCCGGCTCCAGCCGCCACCGCCGCAGCCCCAGCAGCGCCACCACGCCGGCGAGGCGGAGCTGGAGGTTGAGCAGGAAGGCGACCAGGACCCCGGCCCAGAGCAGCGCCGTCACCGGGCCGGAGTGCCCCGCGCCGACGTACGGGCGCAGCCCGGAGAAGGGCTCCACGGTCACGCCGTGGCTCTCGAAGGCGAAGAGGACGGCGGTGGCGAACACCTGCGCCGCCAGGGCCAGCGCCGCCGCGACGAGCACCGGCCGGGACGGCCGCCGCCGGGTCACCAGCAGCACCGCGACGGTGAACGCCAGCGCGGCCAGCACCACCGGCACCGAGCTGGCCTTGGCCCCGGTGGAGGCGGCGAGCAGCAGGACCGCCAGCACCCAGGCGCCCCGGCCCACCGGCGGGACGGTGCTGCCCCGGGCCCGGCCGACGATCTCGGCCAGCACGGCGATCAGCGGCAGCAGCAGCACCCAGCTGTACGTCATCGACGGGCTGCCCCAGACGATGAAGGTGACCTGGCTGCCGAAGAGCTGCCGCAGCCCGTTCTCGAAGCCGAACTCCCCGACGGTGAACATCAGCCCGGCGGCGACCACCCCGGCGTACGGCCGGCCGGTGACCCGCCAGCCGACCACCGCGACCAGCACGGCGGCGAGCGCGCAGAGCGCCGGCACGGCGAGCCGGAAGAAGACGGTGGGCAGGTCGACGCCGCTGACCAGGCTGGCCGCCGCGAGGTGGGCGAAGCCGAACCAGTGGTAGTGCAGCGGCTCGCCGGCCACCTGGGGGACCTCCGGGGGCACCTGGTGGGTGGCCGCGCCGGCCAGCGAGAGCTGGAACGCCAGGTCGATGTACTGGGCCTGCCCCTCGTCGGTGGGCAGCACCGGGTTGACCCGCAGGAACGACTCGCTGAGGTAGAGGGTGGACCCGGCGACCACCCCGGCGAGCGACCAGGCCCAGCCGGTCGGCACCGAGGTCGTCCCGCCGGCCCGCCAGTGCCGGCGCAGCCGGGGCACGGCGGCGTACGGCAGCAGCACCGCCACCGGCCAGAGCCGCAGCCAGCCCGGCAGGCCGGCGGCGGTGCAGGCGGCCCAGGCGGCCAGCTCCAGCACCAGCCCGAGGGCGGCGCCCATCGCCACGTCCTCGACCAGGGTGTGCGGCCGGCGGCGCAGCGCGCGCCAGAGCAGCGTGCCGGGCAGCGCCACGGCGAGCGCGGCGTAGAGCGTGTAGCGGATCAGGTCCGCCGCGGGGGTGCCGGCGGCGAGCAGGGTGACCGCGACGAAGGCGTACCCGGACAGGGCCGGCGCGAAGCGGGCCGGGGCCGGCCGGCGGCGCGGCGCGGCGGCGGCGCGGGCGGCGTCGCCGGTGGCGAGGGCGGTCACCGCAGGCTGTCGGCCAGCTCGCCCGCACCGGCCGGGCCGGCGGCGGCCACTCCGCCCGCGGGGCTGTCGGCGCTGCCGGGGCTGTCGGCGCTGTCGGCGCTGTCGGCGCTGTCGGCGCTGTCGGCGCTGTCGGCGGCGACGAAGTACGCCGGCCGGCCCTGCACGGCGGTGTAGATCCGGGCCACGTACTCGCCGAGCAGGCCGAGGCAGAGCAGTTGCACGGCGCCGAGGAAGAGCACCGCCACGTAGAGCGAGGGCCAGCCGGAGACGGTGGACCCGGCCAGCCAGGCCAGGACGGCCACCACCACCAGCACCCCGCAGACCGCCACCCCGGCCAGCCCGAGCCAGGTGGCGAAGCGCAGCGGCGCGGCGGAGAAGCTGGTGACACTCTCGGCGGCCAGCCCGGCCATCCGGGACAGCGGGTACTTCGTCCGCCCGGCGGCCCGCTCGTCGCGCTGGTAGCTGACCTCGCCGCTGGGGAAGCCGAGCCAGGGCACCACCAGCCGCAGCACCGGGCTGCGCTCGGGCAGCTCCCGCAGCGCCTCGACGGCGGCGCGGCTGAGCAGCCGGAAGTCACCGGCCTGGGCGGGCACCTGCTTGCCGACCAGGCGGCGCATCAGCCGGTAGTAGCCGGCCGCGGTCCACCGTTTGAACGCGCTGTCGGTGCGGCGGTCGGCCCGGACGCCGTAGACGATGTCGAGGTCGTCGGCGCGAGCGAGGCGGAGCATCTCGACGATCGTCTCCGGCGGGTCCTGGAGGTCGGCGTCGATGCTGACCACGTACCGGCCACGGGCCCGGAGCACCCCGGCGACCAGGGCCGCCTGGTGGCCGCTGTTGCGGCGCAGCCGCAGCACCCGCAGCTGGGGCCAGCCGGCGCGCAGCGCGGCCAGCCCGGCCCCGGTGCCGTCGGTGCTGCCGTCGTCGACGGCCACCACCTCGTACGCCTCGCCGAGGCCGTCGAGGACCGCGCGCAGCCGCCGGGCGAGCAGCGGCAGGACGCTCTCCTCGTCGAACATCGGCACCACCACCGAGAGGGCCGGCTCCGGTCGCGTCACGGCGCTCGCCCCCTCCCGCGCGGCTTTCCCTGGTGGACCACCGCACGCTATCAGCCGGACGGGGACCGTCCGGGCCGGTCGCGGGGGACCTCAGGCCGCGCAGGTGGTGGCCGGCAGCCCCGGCACCCCCACCGGCGACCGGCCACCCGGCCGCTGCCGGCCGGCGAGCACGTCGGCGAGGGCGGTCATCGAGGTACGGCTGGAGGAGTAGGTGGCCAGCAGGGTCGGCGACTTCGCCTTCTCCAGCACGTACGGGGTGTCCATGGCCACCGTCACCGCCGCGTCGGCGCTCAGGTCGTCCGCGCCGTCGCCGTAGCCGACCAGGTGCACCTTGGTGCCGCCGCTCGGCGCCACCGGCACCCCGGCCGCGGTGAGCGCCTCGGTCAGCGCGGCCCGGGTGTGGTCCCGGCCGGCGGAGGAGGTGACGGTCACCGGGCCGCGGACCGGGGCGCCGCAGGCGCCGCGCAGCACGGTCACCGCCGCCGCCGCGAGGTCCTTGGCCGCCTTGCGGTGCTCGGCGCTGTTCAGCGTGGACATCGCCGGGGCGGGCCGGTCGGCGAGCTGGAACTTCATGGTCAGCACCCGGGTGGCCGCCTCGACCAGCCGGGGCCGGGGCAACGATCCGTCGCGCAGCGCGGCCAGCAGCCCGTCGTACGCCTGGCCGACGTGCGGCGTCATCAGGATCAGGTCGTTGCCGGCCAGCAGCGCCCGGACCGCGGCCTCGCCCGGCGCCCAGCGCTTGGCCGGCGCCATGTTCATCCCGTCGGTGATCACCACGCCCCGAAAGCCGAGCTGCCCGCGCAGCACGTCGGTGAGGAGCTTGCGGGAGAAGGTGGCCGGGGTGCCCGGGTCGACCGCCTTGACGTCGAGGTGAGCCGACATCACCGCCATCGCCCCGGCGTCGATGCCGGCGGTGAACGGCGGGAACGCGGTGGCGTCGAGTTCCTTGCGCGGCTGGCCGATCACCGGCAGGTCCTTGTGCGAGTCGGCGGCGCTGAGCCCGTGACCCGGGAAGTGCTTGACGCTGGCCGCGACGCCGGCGCTCTGCAGGCCCTTCACCGCGCCGGCGACCTGGGCGGACGCCCGCTTCGGGTCGGCGCCGAAGGAGCGGGAGCCGATCACCGTGCTGCGGGTGGCCAGCACGTCGGCGACCGGGGCGAAGTCCAGGTTGATCCCCATCGCGGCCAGCTCGGTGCCGGCGGCCCGCCAGGCGGCCTCGGTCAGCGCCGGGTCGTCGGCCGCCCCGGCGGCCAGCGCGCTGGGCAGCGTGGTCACCCCGTCGGTGATCCGGGTCACCACGCCGTACTCCTGGTCGGTGCCGATCAGGAAGGGCGCCGCCCCGGTGGGGAGCTTCGCCGCGGCGGCGCGCAGCCCGGTGGTGAGGTCGCGCACCTGGGCCGGGTTGTCGACGTTGGTGGTGGCCTGGTTGCCGGAGGTCGGGTCGTCGGCGCTGAAGCCGACCAGGATCAGGCCGCCGAGGCGGTACTTCGCGACCATCTGCGCGGGGGTGTCGACCCCGGCGAGAGCGCGGTTGCCGGCGGCCGAGGCGGCGGTGACCTCGGTGGCGGAGCTGCCGTACGCGTAGGGCATCAGCACCTGGCCGACCAGGTCCTCGTCGGTGAGCGTGCCCACCAGCGCGGCGGCCCGGGCGGCCGGGTCGGCCGCCGGGGTGCCGGCCGGGCCGGGCGTGGCCGAGGCCGACGGGCTCGGCGCCGGGCGCGGTCGTTCCGGCTCCGCCGAGCACCCGGAGACGAGCAGCGCGGTCAGGGCGGCGAGGGCGACGCCGGCACGTCGCGGTGAGGTCGGCACGCGGCCCATCAAACCCGCTGCCGACTCGTGGCGGCAACCGGAGCCGGGCGGCCGGCCGGTGGGGTGTGCCGGTCCCCCACCGGGTGTCCAGGTGCGCGGCCCGGGCTCAGCCGACCCGGGTGAGCAGCGTCACCGGGGCGCCGTCCCCGGCGTACCGGTAAGGCTCCAGCTCGGCGTCCCAGGCGGTGCCGAGCGCCTTGTCCAGGGCGTGCGCCAGCGCCTCCGGGGCGCGGACGGTGGCCATGATGCTGCGCAGCCGGTCCTCGCCGAGCTGGACGTCGCCGGCCGCGCCGACGGTGGCGCGGAACAGGCCACGGCCGGGGACGTACATGAAGCGCTCACCGTCGGCGCCCGGGCTGGGCTCCTCGGTGACCTCGAAACGGATCATGGGCCACTGCCGGAGGGCAGCAGCCAGTTCGGCGCCCGTCCCCGGGCGACCGGTCCACCCGCACTCGGCCCGGCGGGCGCCGGGATCGACGGGCTGGCCCGTCCACTGCAGGTTGACCGGCGCGGCGAGGACGCGCGCGATCGCCCACTCGACGTGCGAGCACACGGCGAGCGGGGTCGAGTGGACGTATACGACGCCACGCGTTGGCACGGTGACCTCCCGGAGACCGAGGTGCGTCTTCCCCTACGACCTCGACAACCCGAGTGGTTCCTGCAACACATGATGACTCTGTGACGGATGGTGCGCCAGCGAATCGGAAAATTCGCCGGGGGGAAATACCCGGACCGGTGACCCGGTTGTGCTCTCCGGACAGGCACGGTGGCCGACCAGGCATCGTGTTCGTGTACAGTTCTGTGGGCGGTTCTGCGCCGTCGTACCTCTTCGCGGGCCGAGGCTCATCCGGGCGTCTCCCGCATTCAGCCCCCGGACGTTTTCCGTCCTCCCGTACGTCTTGCAAGGAGTACCTCCGTGGCGAGCAACACCTCTAAGACCGCGCGCGCGTCAGTCCGGGCCGGCCAGGCTGGCCAGGGTGGCGCCCTCAGCGTGCTGGGCGAGTTCAAGTACCTCATCCCGCTCAACGGCGGCAAGCACGCCTACGTGCGGAACCTGACCAACGGCAAGACCGCGCACCTGCGCACCGACTCGGACGCCTTCGTCGAGGAGATCCGGGTGCTGGCCGCCGCCGGCCACGCCGCCAAGATCCGCGCCGAGATCAACAACCTCGCCGCCACCCACCCGGGCGACGGCTGGGACAAGACCGAGAAGCGCCTCGTCGAGGCCGGCGTCTTCGAGGGCTGAGCCCTCCCCCCAAGCACCACCTGGAACCGCCCGTCGGGTCACCCCGGCGGGCGGTTCCGTCTTTCCCGGATACGCCTCCGGCGGCATCGCCGCCGCCCCCGGCCCCGGTTCGGACCGGCGGGCCGGTCAGTTGTCGAGGAGGGTGACCTCGCCGGTGGCCAGGTCGTAGACCGCGCCGACCACGTCCACCCGACCCTCGGCGACCGGCCCGGTGAGCAGGTCGTCGGCGCGCAGCGTGGCGACCGTGCGCAGCACGTGCCGCCGTACCGCCATCGGGTGCGCGCGCGGGTCGTCCGCCCCCACCTCGGTCACCGCCGGGGCGATCTGGTCCACCAGGTACGCCAGGGAGCCGCCCGGCCGCTCCCCGGTGCGCAGGGTGTCCACCGCCGAGGCGACCGCCCCGCACCGCTCGTGGCCGAGCACCATCACCAGCGGCACCCCGAGCTGGCTCACCACGTACTCGAT
Source organism: Micromonospora sp. U56 (assembly GCF_018070095.1). NCBI lineage: Bacteria > Bacillati > Actinomycetota > Actinomycetes > Micromonosporales > Micromonosporaceae > Micromonospora > Micromonospora sp. U56. The sequence goes on along the minus strand of NZ_JAGPYL010000028.1, from coordinate 13,376 downwards.
GGAGCCGCAGACCGCCCGGTCCAGCACGTGCGCGCCGGTGCGGATCACGCAGATCGACCCGAAGGTCTGGTCGAAGATCGCCTCCAGCGGCACCCGCGAGTCGATGCAGCCGAGCAGCACCGCGTACGGCTGCTGGTCGCCGGAGGCGACGGCTGCGGCGGCGGTGACGTCGTGGCCGTGCACCGGCTGCCCGCTGACGAAGCGGCGGTTGCCGGTCAGCAGCTCGGCCAGCGCGGCCCGGGGCGTCCGCGCCGCTCCCGCGCTCGAACCGGTCATGTCCCCAGCCTGGTCACGGATCCGGCCTCGCGGGGCGGGTTGCGAATCTTCTCACCACCACGGTTCGCGTGGTGTCATGACGGGTAGCCGGTGTTACCGCCGGGTCAACCCGGTAGGAGGGGACCGGACGGCCCGGGGAGGTCACGATGTCGGAGCAGCAGCAGGTACGGCTTCCCGACGACGTGCGCCTGCACGTGGAGGTGACCGGGTCGCCGGACGCCGAGGTCACCGTGATCATGCTGCACGGCTGGACGCTGGACGGGCGGGCCTGGCACCGGCAGCTCACCGACCTGACGGCCCGCTTCGGCCGGCGGGTCCGGGTGGTGACCTACGACGCCCGCGGGCACGGCCGGTCCAGCTGCATGGCCCTGCGCACGGCGACCCTGGCCCAGCTCGGGGACGACCTCGCCGCGGTGGTCGACGCGGTGGCCCCGACCGGCAGGGTCGTGCTGGTCGGCCACTCGATGGGCGGGATGACGGTGATGGAGTACGCCCACCGCCATCCCGAGCACTTCGCCGCCCGTACCGCCGGGCTGGTCTTCGTCTCGACCACCGCCGAGGGGCACACGCACACGGTCTACGGGCTGTCGCCGCGCATCGCCCGGCTGATCCGGATCGCCGAGACCACCGGCGCCGGGGTGCTGGCCCGCTGCGGTTCCTGGCGCCCGCCACGGGCGCTGCTGCGCGCGCTGCGGCCGAGCATCCGCTGGATGCTCTTCGGCGACCGCTGCGACCCGTCCGACATCCGCCTGGTCACCTCGGCGGTGGCCCGCGCCTCGCTGCGCTCGATCGGCGGGTTCCGCGCGTCGATCGGCGCCCAGCACCGGCTGGAGACGCTGGCCGAGCTGGCCCACCTGCCGGCGGCGGCGCTGGTCGGCGACCGGGACCGGCTCACCCCGCCGCCCTGCGCGGAGTCGATCGCCGCCGCGCTGCCGGTGACCGAGCTGACCGTCTGCCCCGGCGCCGGGCACATGCTGATGATGGAGCGGCCGGACGAGGTGAACGCCGCGCTGGCCGGGGTGCTGGACCGGGTGCTGGCCGACGCGCCGGAGATCGACCCGGCCGAGACCGGAGCCACGGAGATCGGCCGGACCGGGCCGACGACGACGGGCGCGACGGAGCCGGTTCCGGCCGGCTGAGCGGCCCGTGGAGGGTGGCGGACGTCGCGGGACACGGTATGGCCCCGAAGGGGGGTGGCAGGCTGCCCGTACCCTCATTCCGCCTGGCGTGCGCCCGCGCCCGGCCGCCGCCGTCGCACAGGAGCCGTCACGTTGACCGACCAGACCACCCTGGAGCAGGAGATCGCCGCCGAGCAGCGGCATCTCGACCGGGTGTACGCCCGCCTGGCCGAACTGCGCCGCTCGGCGGCGCAGGCCGAGAAGGAGGGCTACCGGCTGGCCCGGGTGGGCAACTTCGGCGCGCTGGTCGAGCGGGACGCGATGGTGTTCCACGCCGCGCAGCGACGGTACGTGCTGGATGCCGAGCACGAGGGGCTGGTCTTCGGCCGCCTCGACCTGCGGACCGGCCAGGTGCTGCACGTGGGGCGGCTCGGCGTGCGGGGCGAGAACGCCGAGACGCTGGTCGTGGACTGGCGCGCCCCGGCCGCCGCCGCGTTCTACCAGGCGACCCCGGCCGAGCCGCTGGGCGTGGTACGGCGGCGCACCATCCAGTCGTCGGCCGAGAAGGTCACCCGGATCGAGGACGACCTGCTCGACCCGGAGTCGGCGCCGGCCGAGATGGCGGTGGTCGGCGACGGGGCCCTGCTGGCGACCCTCTCCCGGGCGACCGGCCGGGGGATGCGCGACATCGTGGCGACCATCCAGCAGGAGCAGGACGAGGCGATCCGCTCCCCCGGCTCCGGGGTCACCATCGTCTCCGGCGGCCCGGGCACCGGCAAGACGGCGGTCGCCCTGCACCGGGCCGCGTACCTGCTCTATTCCGACCGCAGCCGGTACGCCGGCGGCGGCATCCTGGTGGTCGGCCCGTCCTCGGTCTTCGTGGAGTACATCGCCTCGGTGCTGCCCTCGCTCGGCGAGGAGACCGCCACGCTGCACTCGCTGGGCTCGCTCTTCCCGGGCATGTCGGCGACCCGGACCGACCCGCCGGAGGTGGCGGCGGTGAAGGGCTCGCTGCGGATGCGCAAGGTGCTGGAGCGGGCGGTGCGCGACGCGGTGCCGGGCGGGCCGGACGAGCTGCGCCTGCTCTACCGGGGCGAGCTGCTCCGGCTGGAGCGCCGCGAGCTGGACGGCTTCCGGGACCGGGCGCTGTCCCGGGGCGGGCGGCGCAACGAGGTCCGGCGGGTCGCCTTCGACGCGGTCCTCGCGGCGCTGTACGCCCAGGCCCGCCGGCTGGCCGTCACCCGGTTGCCGGAGCAGCGCGCCTTCGAGGACGAGATCATCGACCGGCCGGAGTTCCGCGAGTTCCTCAAGGCGTGGTGGCCCCGGCTGCACCCGCGGCACGTGCTGGGCTGGCTGGCCCGGCCGGAGCGGCTGCGCCGCTACGCCGGCGGCATCCTGTCCCGGGCGGAGACCGCGCTGCTGGTCGAGGCGTACCGGGCGCTGGACGCACAGGGGCTGACGGTGGCCGACGTCGCGCTGCTCGACGAACTGGACGCGCTGCTGGGCAAGCCGGTGCAGCCGGCCCGGGCCAAGCGCGACCCGTACCGGCTGGCCGGTGGCGTCCGCGAGCTGAGCACGTTCGCCGACCGGCAGCGGGCCGCCCGGGCGGCGGCCCGGGAACGTCCGGAGGACTACCGCGACTACGCGCACGTGGTGGTGGACGAGTCGCAGGACGTCTCGCCGATGCAGTGGCGGATGATCGGCCGGCGCGGCCGGCTCGCCTCCTGGACGGTGGTGGGCGACCCGGCGCAGACCGCCTGGACGGGTGACCCGCAGGAGCTGGACCGGGCCCGGGACCAGGCGCTCGGCCGGCGCCGGCGGCACCGCTTCGCGCTGACCACGAACTACCGCAACTCGGCGGAGATCTTCGCGGTGGCGGCGGCGGAGATCCGCCGGCTCTACCCCGACCTGGAGCTGCCGACGGCGGTCCGCTCCACCGGCGTGGAGCCGGTCGCGCTGACCGTCGCCGCCGACCGGCTGCCGGCAGCGACCGTGCAGGCGGTGGACGCGCTGCTCACCGAGGTCGAGGGCACGGTCGGCGTGATCACGCCGGTGCCGCGCCGCGACGAGGTGGCCGGCTGGCTGGGCGGGCGCGGCGGCTCCCGGCTCCAGGTGGTGACCAGCCTCCAGGCCAAGGGCATGGAGTACGACGGCGTCGTGCTCATCGCCCCGAGCGAGATCCGGGCCGACCCCGGCTCGGGCGTGCGCACCCTCTACGTCGCCCTCTCCCGCGCCACCCAGCGCCTCACCACCATCGACCCCACCCCCTAACAACCCCACCCGCGCCCGCCCCGCGTCGCGCCCCCGAGCCCGCACGTTCAGAGAAAGAGGGGCCTCCGCGCGCGGAACAGCCACGCTTTCTCTGAAAGTGCGGCCGATGAAGGATGGGTGTGGGGGTTAGTTGCATACATAGCGATGTGAGCATAGATTGGGTTCGGGCCGCCGGGGCGACGGAGGGTGTGGGCGTGGGCGCAGGTCATGACCACCACGGGTCGGCAACAAACGCGGCGCACCGCCACCGGGGGCGACTCTGGGCGGCCTTCGCGCTGCTCGCCGTGCTGATGGTGGTCGAGGCCGTCGCCGCGTTCGGCACCGGCTCGCTGGCCCTGCTCTCCGACGCCGGCCACATGTTCACCGACGTGCTCGGCATCGGCATGGCGCTGGCCGCCATCACCGCCACCCGGCACGGCGACCGGGACCCGCAGCGCACCTTCGGGCTCTACCGGCTGGAGGTGCTGGCCGCGCTCGCCAACGCCGTCCTGCTCAGCGGGGTGGCGATCTACGTGCTGATCGAGGCGGTCCGCCGGTTCGGCGACCCGCCGGAGGTGCGGACCGGGCCGATGCTGGCGGTGGCGGTGCTCGGCCTGCTGGCCAACCTCGTCGCGTTCGCGCTGCTGCACGAGGGGGCACGGGAGAGCATCAACCTGCGCGGGGCGTACCTGGAGGTGCTCGGCGACCTACTCGGCTCGCTGGGCGTGATCGGGGCCGCGCTGCTCATCGCCGGCACCGGCTGGTGGTGGGCCGACCCGGCGGTGGCGGTCGCGATCGGCCTGTTCATCCTCCCCCGCACCTGGCGACTCGGCCGCGCGGCGGTGCGCATCCTGGTCCAGGCCGCCCCGGAGCATCTGCAGGTGACCGCCGTGCACGACCGGCTGACCGCCGTCCCCGGCGTCGCCGAGGTGCACGACCTGCACGTCTGGACGCTCACCTCCGGCATGGAGATCGCCTCCGCCCACCTCACCATGGCCCCCGGCGCCGAGGTCGGCACGGTGCTGGCCGCCGCCCGCACCGCCCTGCACGAGGACTTCCACATCGAGCACGCCACCCTCCAGATCGAGCCGGGAGCCGCTCCCGGCGCCTGCGGGCAGGTCGAGTGGTGACGAAATCGGACACCTATTGTCCCGTTGTGCCACCTACACCAGGATTCACTCCAGTACCCTCAGTCACGAAACGGGCGGGTGTCACACCCGTACCGGTAGGCTCGGTCCCGGCCTCCGCCAGGCGGCACCCTCCGGTGCCGGCGGTGGCCGCCGCCTAATCGCCTGCCAGGGCGAGCCGGGGAACCATGTTCGTGGGGTGCATCCGCGTCAGCGGTAGGGATCTTCCGTCCCGAACCCGTCAGCTAACCCGGTCGGCGGCTGACGGAAGGACATGTGCATGCACGTACGAACTACCACCGCACGACTGGCGGCCGCGGTCGTCGCGGCACTCGCCCTCGGCGTGTCGTCCGCGCCGGCCCCGGCGACCGCCGCTCCCCCCGCCACCCGGCTCGCCGCCCCCGGCGACCCCGAGGGCGGCACCCCCGCGCTGCGCGCCCAGCTCGACGCGGCCAGCAAGGGCTGGATCGACGCCAAGGCCGCGCTGGAACGCTCCACCAAGCGGCAGCAGGAGCTCGGCAACCAGCTCAAGACGATGGAGTCGGAGCTGACCGTCCGGCAGGGCAAGGTCGGCGAGATCGCCGGCGTGGCGTACCGGACCGGGCGGCTCGGGCCGGTGTCGGCGCTGCTGAACAGCTCCAGCCCCGAAGGCTTCCTGGACCGGGCGGCGGCGCTGGAGACCGTCGCCTCCAACGAGGACCGGGAGCTGCGCAACCTGCTCCGGACCCGCGACGACGCCACCCGCACCCGGGCCGCGCTCGACAAGGAGATCGTCGAGGAGCGCAAGCAGGTCGCGGTGATGGCCAAGCGCAAGCAGCAGGCCGAACGGGCGCTCGCGGTGGCCGCCGCGGACAAGCCCGCCGCCAGCACCGGGGGCTCCAACGCCGGCACCTCCACCGCCAACGCCCGGCCGGCGCCGCGCAACCCCGACGGGTCCTGGCCCTCGGAGTCGTGCAGCGTCAACGACCCGACCCCGGCCAACGGCTGCATCACCCCACGCATGCTCAACGCGCTCCAGCAGAGCCAGGCGGCCGGCTTCACCCGGTACGTCTCCTGCTACCGCCCCAGCGGCTCCGGCGAGCATCCCAAGGGCCGGGCCTGCGACTTCGCCGCGCAGAAGAGCGGCTTCGGCGGGGACGCGACCGGCGGCGACCGGACGTACGGCAACAACCTGGCCGCGTACCACGTCCGCAACGCCGACCGCCTCGGCGTGCTCTACGTGATCTGGTACCGGCAGATCTGGCTGCCCAGCAGCGGGTGGAAGTCGTACAGCGGGGCCGGCGGGGACCCGTCCAGCGACCACACCAACCACGTGCACCTGTCGGTCTACTGACCGACCGGCGGCGGGGCCCGACCGAGGCGGACGGGCCCCGCCGTACGCGCGCCGACGTACCCGGAGTGTCGTCGCCCGGCCCACGACGCAAGCGCGACGGCCGGGCGAGCATCGAGGCATGACCCGACTCTCCCCCGACGGCCGCAAGACCCTGCTCACCCTGCACCTGGTGACCGCGCTGGGCTGGCTCGGCGCGGACCTCGTGCTGCTCAGCCTCGGCATCGCCGGGCTGCGCGGCGCCGACCCGGGCGTGGTCTACCCGGCGGCGGCGCTGGTGGCGACCTGGCTCTTCGCGCCGCTGAGCGTGCTGGTCTGGGTGATCGGCGTGACCAGCGCGCTGCTGACCCCCTGGGGGCTGCTGCGCTGGCGCTGGGTGGTGGTCAAGCTGGTGCTCACCACGGTGATGATCGGCCTGGTGCTGTTCGCGCTGACGCCGAACCTGCGCGCCGCCGCCGGACCGGACGCCACCGCACACCAGCGCATCGACGTGGTGGTCGCCCCGGCGGTCTCCACCGGCCTGCTGGTCACCATGACCGTGATCTCCACCTGGAAGCCGTGGGGCCGCAACCGCCGGGCCGTCCCGCCGCCCCGCCGGACGGCGGCGACGCCCGTCGGCCGCCGCTGAGTGGACGGGGGCGTCAGTTCGGGACCGGGCCGCCGTCGGCCTCCCGGTCCAGCACCGCGCCGAGCCGGCTGGCCAGGCCCAGGTGCGCGGCGCGGGCCTGCCGGAACGCGTACCCGAACAGCGGCGCCGGCGCGGAGAGGGTGATCTCCACGTCGATCCGCAGCACGTCGCCCTCCTCCTGGAGCCGGGTGTGGTTGCGCACGGTCGTGCCGGGCTGCTGCCGGGCCACCGTGACGATCTCGTCGTCGGTGACCACCAGCACGTCGGCCTGGTAGGTGACCGGGAACCGCAGCGGCCCCAGCTCCAGCCGGTCGGTGATGGCGTAGCTCGCCCGCGCGCCCGGACGGGTCGGCAGCCGGCGCACCCGGACGATCAGCGGATGCAGCTCCCCCTGCCGGGCCGGATCGCTCAACAGCGCCACCGCGTCCGCCCGTGAGCAGCGCGCCTGCACCGTGTAGCTGAACGACTCCCGCCGGACCACTCCACCCTCCACCCCTCGTCGGTCGCCCGATCGTCCCGTACGACGGCCGGGCTGGCAATCGCAGGCGGCATGCGAGGCCACCGCCGTCAGCGGCGGCGCCGCGGTCTCCGCCGCCGCCCGGGTACGCGACGCGGAGCGGCACTGGACACCGCCGCCCGGGTGGCGCTGGAGCTGCCGCCCCGGCTGACCGCCGGGCCGGTGGAGAGCGTGCGCAACGTCAACGCCCCGGACCTGCCGCACGGGCGGCTGCGCGGCGTGCGGCGGCCACCCTGGCCAACTTCGGCCAGGTGCAGATGACGGTGGCCGAGTCCGGGCCGGTTTGATCCGCTCCGTTCCGGCGACGTGGCGGGGTCCTCGGGCGCGGGTCACCGCCACATCGGCGACATGGAGTGGATCACCAGCGGCCGGGGACGGTGCTGCGACCCGGCCGGCTCACCGACGACGCGCGTCAGGCGCCGGGGAGGACCTCGGGGGCCGGGGCCGCGGCGCCGGCGAAGTAGGGCTCCGGCGCGCCGAAGAGGCCGAGCAGACCGGTGACCCAGAGCTGCCGGTGGACGAACCGGCTGGGCTCGGTGACCACCAGCTTGACGCCGCTGACCTCGGCCGTCTGGAACCCGGCGACCATCGCGCTGATGCCGACCGAGTCGATGAAGGTGACGAGTCGCATCTTCAGCTCGATCCGGGACGGACGGCCCTTCGCGAGCACCTCGGCGATCGCCTCACGAACCTCGTACGCGGTGTCGACGTCGATCTCCCCTCGCGGAGCGATCTCCATGACACCACCCGGCAGAACCGACTTCACGATCGACAGGCTCACGCGAGCACCTCCACTCGCCCGTTCACGGGCGCCTCATCAGTACGCGGGCCGCGACCGAGAGTATTCCTCCGACGGCCTCGGTCGCCACCCCCCGGGATGAGCAATTCGCGGATCCGGACGGACCGGACCGTTCTTCCCCGGGTTGTTCCTGGTCCCGTTCATTCCAACGAGCGACCGGGTTCGGCCGCTCCAACCGATCCAGGGTAGCGACCCCGGTCCAGTCGATTCCGTACCCGCCCGCCCGGCGAGCCCCGGTGCCGCGCGCCGATCCCCCGGAGTTGCCCCACCCGCCTAGGGTCGGCGGGCGAGGGTTCCACCACGACGGAAGGAACGATCGATGCTCAAGAGACTGCTCGGCCTGGCCGGTGTCGGTGCGCTGCTCGCTCTCGTACTGGCCTGCGGCTTCGGCGGCGGGGACGACGACGATGACGACGACGACGATTTCGCCCGGGGCGTCGCGGTGGTCATGGTCCGCTGAGGGTTCCGAACCGGGTTTGCGGCGCGTCCCGGATGGGCACTGGCGGGACAGGCGACCGTGACGCGCCGCAGACGTCGACGTCCGAAGTGGCCGCAGACTTCGGCACCCCGAGGAGGTACCCATGTTCGGCAGCAACCTGCTGGAGCGCCGCAGCAAGCCGGAGCGGATCACCGACCAGGCCTGGCAGCAGCTGGTCTCGGCGGTCGGTTCCGCCGGTGACAGCGTGCGGGACACGGCGCGGTCGGTCCGCGGCGGCACCCACCTTTCCGACGCCGGTGACCTGGTGGGCTCGGCGGCGGACGAGGCCCGGCGTCGGGCCACGCTCGCCTTCGACGCGCTCGCCGGGCGCCGTCCGGCCCTGCCGTGGACGCTGCTGATCAGCGCGGCGCTGGTCGGGGCCGCGATCGGTTGGGCCGCCGGGACCGCCGCGCGGGCCGCCGGCAGCCGGGACGGTCGGGTCGACGACATCGAGTTCGTCGACGTGGACCGGCCGAACTCACCGGTCGGCCTCGACGGCTGAGGCGACGGCACGCCGGGGACTGCCCGGGTGGATCAGAACGAGGTGGCGGTGTCCGGAACTCCGGACACCGCCACGTCGCACTGCACGGTCGCTCGCGCCGGCCGGTCAGCGGCTGGTGCAGGTGACCGCCGGTACGCCGGTGCTGCCGCTCGAGCTGCCGAGGAAGCCGACGCTGGTGGTGGCGCCGGCGCCGAGCGCACCGTTCCAGCCGGCGTCCCGCACCGACACGGCGGTGCCGGTCTGGGTGTACGAGCCGCCCCAGCGGTCTCTGTGGAAGCGCTCCCAGTCAGCTCGCCCGATCGAGGTGGTAGACCACCGCGTCGCCGACCCGCTCGCGGTGGATGCCCAGCCCGTCGACCGGACGGGCCGCCGCGCCCTGCCACGGCGTGCCGGTCGCGTACCGGGGCAGCAGCACCACCGTGCGCACCCCGGCCGCCCGCAGGTACGCCACCGACCCGGCGTCCGGGAAACCCGCGCCGGCCGCCCGAATCCGCTGCTGACTGTCCGGAGTGAACGAGGCCAGCCCGTTCACCGTGGACGGGAAGCCGTCGGTCGACCAGAGCATCACGTGGTAGTCGCGGATGCCGCCCAGCGGCAGCACCAACACCGGGCCCGCGACGCCACGCAACGCCACCGGCTGCGCCGGCACCGGCACGTGCGGGGTCCGGTTCACCCCCTCGGCCAGCACCAGCAGCGCCGGGAGCGCCAGCGCCACCCGTGCCCACCGACGCCAGTCCCCGCGACCGGCCCCGGCCGGCGGCCGCTCCCGGACCGTCAGCGCCCCGGCGGCCAGCACGCCCAGCAGCAGCGTCGTCCAGAGCACCAGCCGGCCCGGAGTGCGCAGGGCGTCCCAGCCCGGCAGGTGCCGCATCAGGGTCAGGTAGCCCGGGTCGCCGTCGCCGCCGAAGCTGGTCCCCGCCGCGAGGGCGAGGCTGACCAGCACCCCGGCGGCCAGCGCGATCCGCTGCCACACCCGCCAGGCCGAGAAGACCAGCCCGGCCACCGCCAGCGCGATCAGCACGACGCCGGGTAGCAGGGTCATCTCCCCCGGGAAGCCGAGCGCCGCCCGCGCCGCGCCGTGCCGCTCGCCCCACAGCCACGACTCCGGCGGCGCCGTCAGGAAGCCACCGGCCGGCGGGGAGAACATCGCCACCTGCGCGGCCGTCCGCCGGCCGGCCGGGTGGCGGGCCACCACTTCGAGGTACGGCGCCGCCATCAGCAGGCTCACCCCGGCGAACCCGGTGACCCCGGCCAGGTCGGCCAGGAACAGGCCGCGCGGAACCGCCGGCCGGGACCGCCGCCGCCACCAGGTGACGCCGTACGCCCCGGCGACGGCGAGGCCGAGCAGACCCAGGACGTACGCGAACGGCAGGCCGATGCCGAAGCCCAGGGTGACCTGCCAGGCGGCGACCGCCCAACCGGCTCCCGCCCAGCCGGGACGGACCCGGTCGGGCCGGTACCCGTGGCGCAGCGACCAGCCGTGGCCCCGGGCCAGCATGGCCAGCGCGAGGGCCACCCCGCCGATGCTGAGCACGTGCAGGTGCCCGGCCTGGGCCAGCTTCCACGGCGCGTACGCGAACGACGCCCCGGCCACCGCCGCCCCCGCCCGCCCGGCACCCAACTGCCGCGACAGCGCGTACGCCCCGACGAAGGCGAGCGCGTGCACCACCACGTAGAGCAGGTTGTAGCGGACGACGGCGGCCACCGGCCCCTCGCCGATGAGGGCGAACGGGGCGAAGCCCAGCAGGGTGTCCGAGTAGGCGTAGGTGTACGGCTCGGGGAAGAACGTGTTCGAGTGCCAGAGGTGGGCCGGGTCGGTGCGCAGCGCGTGCCCGCCCCAGGCGACCTGCCACGCCTGCAGGGTCGGGTCGCCGGTGTCCTGCGGGAGGGTGCCGGCCGGGTCGCGCAGTGTCGGCCAGGTCAGCGCGGCGGACAGCGGCAGTGACGCGAGCACCACGAGGGTCCACTCGTGCCGGGCCACCCGCCACAGCGCCCGCCCCGCCCGGCGCACCCCGTCCATCGCCCCCGCCAATCGCCGACCGCCCGATCGTGCCCGAGCCCACCCCGGGTTGTCGATGCCCGGCAGCCGGTCACCCGGTGCGGGTGAGGGGCACTCATCCGGTCTGCCGGCAGGATCGCGGTTCGGCGGGCTGTGTGCCCGCCCCGTGTCCCGATCCCGGGAGGAGTGAGCGCATGGCCAGCGCGAGCATCGTGACGCGTACCGACCAGGACATCCAGACCGACGTGCTCGACGAGCTGACGTGGGAGCCCCGGGTGAGCCCGGCCGAGGTGGGGGTCACCGTCGCCGAGGGGGTGGTGACGCTGACCGGACGGGTGGACAGCTACGCCGCGAAGTGGGCCGCCGAGCGGGCCGCGCACCGGGTGGCCCGGGTCCGGGCCGTCGCCAACGACCTGGCCGTGCGGATCACCCCGTCGGCCGAGCGCACCGATACGGAGATCGCCGGGGCGGCCGAGCGGGCCCTGGAGTGGGACGCCTTCGTGCCGGTGGAGGACCTGGAGGTGACCGTCGCCGAGGCGTGGGTGACGCTGCGCGGCCGGGTGGAATGGGAGTACCAGCGCCGGGCCGCCGAGCGGGTGGTCGGCCGGCTCACCGGCGTACGCGGAGTCAGCAACGGCATCACCGTCCGGCCGTCCACCCCGCCGAGCGGCGACGAGCTGCCCGACCGGATCGTCGACGCGCTCGCCCGCAGCGGCGCCACCGAGCCGGACCGGATCAGCGTCCGGGTGTACGGCGACACCGTGGTCATCGACGGCCTGGTGCACTCCGTGCCCGAGCGCGACGAGGTGGAGCGGATCGTCTGGTCCGCCCCCGGCATCCGGGAGGTCCACAACCACGTCACGGTGGGCCGCTGAGACCACCCGGCCCGGGTGAACCGGCTTCACCCGGCCGGCGGGCAACGTGGGAGTCATGACTGATTCCGACGGGCTGATCACACCCGGGAGCCCGGCGCCCGACTTCACCCTGCCGGCCACCCCGGACGGGCGCCGTACGGGCCCCGGGCAGTTCCGCGGCCGGCCGGTGGTGCTCGCCTTCTACCCCGCCGACTGGACGCCGGTCTGCGGTGACCAGATGGCGCTGTACCAGGCCGCGATGCCGGAGTTCGAGCGGTATGACGCGGCGCTGCTCGGCCTCTCCGTCGACAGCATCTGGTCGCACCAGGCCTTCGCCGAGGCCAGGGGGATCACGTTCCCGTTGCTGGCCGACTTCGAGCCCAAGGGCGAGGTGTCCCGCCGGTACGGCGCGTACACCCCGCACGGGGAGTCGGCGCGGGCACTGGTGGTGCTCGACCCGGATCAGACGGTGGCCTGGAGCCACCTGTCGCCGCCGGAGGTGAATCCGGGCGCCGACGGCATCCTCGACGCGCTGGAGCAACTCGTCTCCGATCGGCGGGTGGTGACCCGATGACGACGCCGCTCCAGGTCACCGCCCGGCTGCGCACGCCGGTGGACGGGACCGACCACGTCCGGGGGCCGGTGGACGCGCCGGTCACGATCGTCGAGTACGGGGACTTCCAGTGCCGCTTCTGCGGCGCGGCATACCCGAACCTCGCCGAGGTGCTGCGCCAGCGCACCGCCACCGTCCGGCTGGTCTACCGGCACTTCCCGATCGCCAACGTCCACCCGTACGCGGAGAGCGCGGCCGAGGTCGCCGAGGCGGCCGCCCGGCGCGGCCGGTTCTGGGAGATGCACGACTGGCTCTACGAGCACCAGGACCAGTTGGACCCGGTGCACCTGTCCCTCGGCGTCGAACAGCTCGGCCTGCCACCCGAGGAGGTGGACGCCGAGGTCGAGCGGCAGGCGTATTCCGACCGGGTACGGCGGGACTTCGTCGGCGGGATCCGCAGCGGGGTCAACGGCACCCCCACCCTGTTCATCAACGAGGTCCGGCACCAGGGCGGGCACGACCTGCCGGAGCTGCTCGCCGCCGTGGACGCGGCGGCCGGCGGCTGACCGGGCCGCGCCGACCACCGCCGGGAATCGCACCGCCCGGCGGCGGTCGGCCCGCGCCTCGTCAGATCAGCCGCAGCTCGCGGGCCCGCCGCACGGCCTCGCGCCGGCGGGTCGCGTCGAGCTTGCGGTAGATGTTGCGCACGTGCGTCTTGACGGTGTTGACCGACACCGACAGCTCGCTGGCGATCTCCACGTTGGACAGGATGCTCTGCAGGTAGCGCAGGATGGTCAGCTCCCGTTCGGTCAGCGGCTCGTCCAGCGCCCGCTCCGCGCCGGCGGGCCCCCGGTCGGCGGGCTCGTCGGCGCCCCGGACCAGGTCGCTCACCGTCGGCCAGTGCGCCGTGCCGGAGTCGAGGTGGGCGGCGAGCAGGTCGCGCAC
>NZ_JAGPYL010000275.1:0-925 GCF_018070095.1 Micromonospora sp. U56 | reverse complement strand
GGGTTGATGGGGCTCGTCGTCGTCCACGGCCGACGACCCGGTAGCGCCGGGCCGGGCCGCTGCCGCCGAGGCGGTCAGGGCGGCGCCGTCGCCCGGCCGGTCGGGGGCGACCCGGCCAGTGACCGCGGCACGGTCACCGGCCCCGTCCGGGGCGGTCGCTGCGGCACCGTCGCCCGGTCGGTCGGCGACTGGGCTCGTCACCGCGGCACGGTCGCCCGGCCGGTCCGCCGCCGGGGCGGTCGCTGCCGCGCCGTCGCCCGGTCGATCCGCCGTCCGGCCGGTCGCCTTCGATCCGGTCGGCGTCAAGTCGCTCGGCATCGACCCGCGCGCCGGGCCGGCCGGCGTCGAACCGGGCACCGGGCCGGCCGGCGTCGAACCGGGCACCGCGCCGGCCGGCTTCGGGCCGGGCACCGGGTCGGTCGGCGCTGGGCCGCCCGCCCCGGTCGCGGGTGGCTCGGTGGTGCCCAGCTCGTGCAGGAAACGGCTCGGCTGCTCCTCGTGGTCGTCACCGCCGACCGCCGCCGAGGCGACCGCGGTGACCAGCAGCCGGCGCCGGGCCCGGGTCACCGCGACGTGGAAGAGCCGGCGCTCCTCGTCGAGCAGGGCGGAGGTCTGGCCGACCAGGCTGGCCCGGGTGCCGGCGCCGTCGGCCCGGCCGGCGAGCACGTCGACCAGTCGCTCGGAGCCGAGCAGGCTGCCGCGCAGCCGCAGGTCGGGCCAGATCCCCTCCTGGACCCCGGCGACGGCGACCAGGTCCCACTCCAGTCCCTTGGCCGCGTGGGCGGTGAGCAGCCGGACCGCCTCGCCGCGGTCCGCGCTGGCGGCCAGGGTGTCGGCCGGCAGGTCCTGGCCGAGGACGTGGTCGAGGAAGACCTCGGTACGCGCGCCGGGCAGCCGGTCGGTGAAGCGGGCGGCGGCGTCGAAG
>NZ_JAGPYL010000274.1:0-1000 GCF_018070095.1 Micromonospora sp. U56 | reverse complement strand
TCGATCAACAGACCCGACAGATGCGGCAGCAACCGCTCCACAAGCGAACACGCTGGTTATGATCAACGAAAGCGCCGAGCGGGCGACGGAACCGTCCACATCACAAGATCGGCGACAGAGCCAAGGTCCGCGACGGGCAGGTCGCCAACCGGCCGTTCTACGCCGCGATCGGGGTCACCCTCGACGGGGACAAGGACATCCTCGGCCTGTGGGCCGGCGCGGGTGGCGAGGGCGCGAAGTTCTGGATGAGCGTGCTGACCGACCTGCGCAACCGCGGCGTCAAGGACGTGTTCTTCCTCGTCTGCGACGGCCTCAAAGGCCTGCCCGAGGTCGTCACGAACGTCTGGCCCCAGACCGTCGTGCAGACCTGCATCATCCACCTGATCCGCAACACGTTCCGGCTGACCTCACGCCGGTACTGGGACGAGCTCAAGCGCGACATCAAGCCGATCTACACCGCCGTCAACGCGGCTGCGGCCCGGGCGGCGTTCGACGACCTGGCCGAGAAGTGGGGCGGGCGGTATCCGGCGGTGATCCGGCTGTGGGACAACGCCTGGGCCGAGTTCATTCCGTTCCTCGACTACGACCTGGAGATCCGCACCGTCATCTGCTCCACCAACGCGATCGAGTCGCTCAACGCCCGCTACCGGCGGGCGGTCAAGGCCCGCGGCCACTTCCCCAACGAGCAGGCCGCGTTGAAGTGTCTGTACCTGGTGACCCGGTCCCTGGACCCCACCGGAGCAGGCAGAACCCGATGGACGATGCGCTGGAAACCCGCGTTGAACGCCTTCGCCATCACCTTCAGCGACCGCTTCCCAGCCGCTGAAACCTACTAACCAAGATCGCCGGAAACACCGTTAGCGAGACAGACCCAACCCCAATGCCGTTCAGTTAAGGGGGTGGGTTGGTTGTCAACGCCGTCGTGTTGAGGATCTTGATGGCGATGGTGTGGTGGTAGTTGGTGCGGTCGATGGCGCCCTTGGCGCGGTGTTTGGAGATG
>NZ_JAGPYL010000273.1:0-1030 GCF_018070095.1 Micromonospora sp. U56 | reverse complement strand
CCTCACGGCGGTCACCGCCACGGAAGCCACCCTCACGAGGCGCGTCGCCGTCGCGGCGGAAACCACCCTCACGGCGCTCGCCGCCACGGGTGTCGCCGTCGCGGCGGAAGCCACCCTCACGCGGACCCGAGCGGAAACCGCCCTCGCGACGGTCACCGCCACCGAAGCCACCCTCGCGGCGCTCGCCACCACGGAAACCGCCACCGCGCGGCGCCTCGCCGTCCCGGCGGAAGCCACCCTCACGGCGGTCACCGCCACGGAAGCCACCCTCACGAGGCGCGTCGCCGTCGCGGCGGAAACCACCCTCACGGCGCTCGCCGCCACGGGTGTCGCCGTCGCGGCGGAAGCCACCCTCACGCGGACCCGAGCGGAAACCGCCCTCGCGACGGTCACCGCCACCGAAGCCACCCTCGCGGCGCTCGCCACCACGGAAACCGCCACCGCGCGGCGCCTCGCCGTCCCGGCGGAAGCCACCCTCACGGCGGTCACCGCCACGGAAGCCACCCTCACGAGGCGCGTCGCCGTCGCGGCGGAAACCACCCTCACGGCGCTCGCCGCCACGGGTGTCGCCGTCGCGGCGGAAGCCACCCTCACGCGGACCGGAACGGAAACCGCCCTCACGGCGGTCACCGCCGCGGAAGCCACCGCTGCGGGGGGCGTCACCGTCGCGGCGGAAGCCGCCCTCACGACGGTCACCGCTCGGCGCGTCGCCGTCGCGGCGGAAGCCGCCCTCGCGCGGACCGGAACGGAAGCCGCCCTCGCGACGGTCACCGCCGCGGTCGGCGCCGGAGCCGCCCCGCTGGCCGCCCCGGTCGTCACGGTCTCCCCGGTACGGGGGACGGTCGTCCCGACGCGGGCCGGCGCCGCGCCCTTCGGGGCGGTCGGCGCGATCCTGGTAACGGCGCGGACGATCTCCGCCCTGCGGTTCTGAACTCACAGGTACATCCTTCCTCATTGCGCCATCAGTGGCGCTACGCAGTCGAGGGCCGACCCCGATGGGGCGGCCCGCGCCAGGAAGATTGTCCGGCGG
>NZ_JAGPYL010000272.1:0-1042 GCF_018070095.1 Micromonospora sp. U56 | reverse complement strand
TAGGGCCTGTGTCGAAGTCGGCTGCGGGTGCAGGAGTGAGGAAGTTTCGGCGTGGCGGTGACCGATAAATAGTGAGGTCTCCGGTAGATGGTTCATCGACGAAGAAGACCATCAGCACGGAGACCTCGTGGCCACTGTAGCGGTGACGAGGCGGCATGACCTGACCGACACCCAGTGGGCGGCGCTGGAGCCGTTGCTGCCCGTGGGACGCAGGCCGGGTCGGCCGCCCACATGGACGAAACGACAGCTCATTGATGGGATCAGGTGGCGGACCCGGGTGGGTGCGCCGTGGCGGGACATACCGGAGTGCTACGGGTCCTGGGCAGCGGCGTACGCGGTGTTCCGGCGTTGGCAGCGTGACGGGACCTGGGCGAAGATCCTGACCATGTTGCAGGCGGTGGCCGACGAGGCCGGGCGGGTGACGTGGGACGTGTCGGTGGACTCGTCGGTCGCCCGGGCGCATCAGTACGCCGCTGGTGCGCGTAAAAGGGGGATTTGCAGGTCGAGCCGCCGGGCGGGGTAGCGGTTGAGCCCGACGATCATGCGCTCGGGCGGTCGCGGGGCGGACTGACCACGAAGCTGCACCTGGCATGCGAGCAGGGGCAGAAGCCGTTGTCGGTCGTGCTGACCGCCGGGCAGCGCGGGGACAGTCCCCAGTTCGTGACGGTGCTCGACGGCATCCGGGTGCCCCGTCTGGGCGCCGGTCGACCGCGGACCCGCCCGGATCGGGTCTTGGCCGACAAGGCGTACACCTCCCGGGCGAACCGCCGCTACCTGCGCCGGCGCGGGATCGCCGCGACCATCCCGTCGAAGGCCGACCAGGACGCCAACCGGCGTAAGAAGGGGTCGAAGGGCGGCCGGCCACCGGCCTTCGATCCCGAGCGGTACAAGCAGCGTCATGCCGTGGAGTGCGGCATCAACCGCCTCAAACGCAACCGGGCCGTGGCGACCCGCTTCGACAAGCTCGCCGTGCGCTACGAAGCCACCGTGCACATCGCCGCGATCAACGAGTGGCTGTGACCGACTTCGACACAGGCCCTAG
>NZ_JAGPYL010000271.1:0-1048 GCF_018070095.1 Micromonospora sp. U56 | reverse complement strand
TAGGGCCTGTGTCGAAGTCGCTGCCAGGGCTTGAGCTGTTGGGTGAGGATCTACGCGTGTCGGTGGTCGAGATGTAGCGAGGTCTCCGGTATCTGGTTCAGCGACCAAGCAGAACCCGAACACCGGAGACCTCGTGGATACCCTAGCGGTGGCGAGGCGGCACGACCTGACCGACGCAGAGTGGGTGGCGCTGGAGCCGCTGCTGCCTGCGGGGCGTAGGCCAGGTCGGCCGCCGACATGGACGAAGCGGCAGCTCATTGATGGGATCCGGTGGCGGACACGGGTCGGTGCCCCGTGGCGGGACGTCCCGGAGTGCTACGGGTCCTGGGCTGCGGCGTACGGGCTGTTCCGGCGTTGGCAGCGTGATGGGACCTGGGTGAAGATTCTGACAGCGTTGCAGACCCTGGCTGATGTGGCGGGACGCATCGTCTGGGACGTGTCGGTGGACTCGACGGTGGCCCGAGCGCATCAGCACGCCGCTGGGGCGCGTAAAAGGGGGATCTGCAGGCTGAGCCGCCGGGCGGGGTCACGGTCGAGCCGACCGATCACGCGCTCGGTCGGTCGCGGGGCGGGCTGACCACGAAGCTGCACCTGGCCTGCGAGCAGGGGCAGAAGCCGTTGTCGATCGTGTTGACCGCTGGGCAGCGCGGGGACAGCCCGCAGTTCATGGCGGTGCTCGACGGGATCCGGGTGCCCCGCCTGGGCTCGGGTCGGCCCCGGACTCGTCCGGACCGGGTCTTGGCCGACAAGGCGTACACATCGAGGGCCAACCGCCGCTACCTGCGCCGACGCGGCATCGCCGCGACGATCCCCTCGAAGGCCGACCAAGACGCCAACCGGCTCAAGCTGGGGTCCAAGGGCGGCCGACCACCGGTCTTCGATCCTGAGCGGTACAAGCAGCGTCATGCCGTGGAGTGCGGCATCAACCGGCTCAAGGGCAACCGGGCCGTAGCGACCCGCTTCGACAAACTCGCCGTCCGCTACGAAGCCACCGTTCACATCGCCGCGATCAACGAGTGGCTGTGACCGACTTCGACACAGGCCCTAG
>NZ_JAGPYL010000270.1:0-1141 GCF_018070095.1 Micromonospora sp. U56 | reverse complement strand
CCTGTCAGGCCAGGAGTCAACGCGCGAACCGGGGGCAGTACCTGCCCTGTCGTTCCCGTGGGTGGCCACCTGTCGATGTGTGGCTGAAGGGTGGTGGCCGGTGGAGGAGATGACCGAGGAGCCGGTGGAGCTGGTTACGCGGGTGTGCGCGATCGATATTGGCAAGGCGGGTCTGGTGGCGTGTGTGCGGGTGCCGCACGCGACCAGGCCGGAGCGGCGGGTGCAGGAGGTCCGCGAGTACGCGACGGTGACGCCGGCGTTGCTGGCGTTGGCGGACTGGCTGCGGGTTGAACGGGTTGAGCTGGTGGCGATGGAGGCCACGTCGAGTTACTGGAAGCCGGTGTTCTACCTGTTGGAGGCTGAGGGGTTCACCTGCTGGCTGCTCAATGCCCGCCACGTGAAGAATGTGCCGGGCCGGCCGAAGACCGACCGGCTGGATGCGGTGTGGCTGGCCAAGGTCGTGGAGCGGGGGATGTGCCGGCCGAGCCTGGTGCACCCCAAGCCGATCCGTCAACTGCGGGATGTGACCCGGTACCGGCGCAGCCTGGTTCGTGAGCAGACCAGGGAGAAGCAGCGGCTGGAGAAGACCCTCGAGGACGCGCAGATCAAGCTCGACTCGGTGATCAGTGACCTGCACGGGGTGTCGGGGCGGCAAATGCTGCAGGCCCTTATCGGCGCAGCAGCGTGACCCGAAGGTCCTCGCGGAGATGGCCCACGGTTCGATGCGCCGCAAGATCCCCCAGTTGCGTGAGGCGTTGACCGGTCACTTCGATGACCATCACGCCTTCATCTGCGCCACAATGCTGCGCCGCATCGACGCCCTCGCCGCGGACATCGCCGAGCTGGATGCCCGGATCGAGGAGATGATCGCCCCTTTCGCCCGGGCGGTGGAGAAGCTGGATGAGATCACCGGTATCGGTCTGCGTTCGGCTCAGGAGATCATCGCCGAGGTCGGGGTGGACATGAGCGTCTTCCCCACCCCCGCGCACTTGGTGTCCTGGGCGAAGTTCTCCCCGATCGACGCGCAATCGGCCGGCCGCAAAAAGGGCAACTCCACCGGCAAGGGCAACCCATGGCTGGCCGGCGCCGTTGGCGAGGTGGTCGCCGGACTCGCCCGAACCAATACCTTTCTCGGTGAGCG
>NZ_JAGPYL010000269.1:0-1079 GCF_018070095.1 Micromonospora sp. U56 | reverse complement strand
CTCGTCCACGTCGGACCTTGGCCAGGATCGATTCGGCTGTGGCGGTCCACACGAACGGCTTCGGGTCGTCGTTGTGCACGCGCAGGTACTCCTCGATGGCGGCGACGAGGTCGTCGACGCTGCGGAACACGCCACGGCGGATCATCTTCTCGGTCAGGTCGGCGAACCAGCGCTCAACCAGGTTGAGCCAGGACGAGCTGGTCGGGGTGAAGTGCAGGTGAAAACGCGGGTGCTTGGCCAGCCACGCCTTGACGTTGGGGTGGGTGTGGGTGCCGTAGTTGTCGACGATCATGTGGATCTGCAGCTTGCGGGGCACGGAGGTGTCGATCGTGCGGAGGAACCGCAGGAACTCGTCGTGCCGGTGCCGGGCGAAGCACTTGCCGATCACCTTGCCGGTCAGCACATCCAACGCGGCGAACAGGGTCGTGGTGCCGTGGCGCTTGTAGTCGTGGGTCATCGTGCCGGCCCGCCCGGGCTTGAGCGGCAGGCTCGGCTGGGCGCGGTCCAGGGCCTGGATCTGGCTCTTCTCGTCCATGCACAAGACCACCGCCCTGTCCGGCGGGTTCAGGTACAGGCCCACGACGTCGACGAGCTTCTCCTCGAACCGCTTGTCGTTGGACAGCTTGAACGTCTCCACCAGGTGCGGCTTGAGCCCTCGGGCGTCCCACACCCGCTGCACAGTCGCCGGACTCACACCGACCTTCGCCGCCATCGAACGGCACGACCAGTGCGTCGCCCCCTCCGGCTTCGAGTGCAGCGTCAACTCCACAATCCGGTCGATCGTCTCCTGCGGAATCGACGCCTTACGGCCACGACCCGGCCCAACCCTGCCGAGATCGGCCAGCCCACGCTCGGCGAACTCGGACCGCCATGCCCGCACCGTCACCCGGGTCACCCCGGCCAGCACCGCATTGTCGGCATTGGACATCCCGTCCGCGGCGCGCAGCAGCACCTGCGCCCGCTGCACCAGCCGATGCTCGACCGTACGCGACTTGGCAAGAGACTCCAGCAGTTCCCGCTGACCGGGTTCGAGCACCAGTGGCGCTGCAGCACGTGTCACGTCCACAGCTTACTCAAAC
>NZ_JAGPYL010000268.1:0-1121 GCF_018070095.1 Micromonospora sp. U56 | reverse complement strand
ATGTTGTCGCCGGTCGCCGTCGACGGGTCGACGTACCCGGGCCAGTCCAGTACCGCACCGGTCGAGGTGATCGTCGTCGGCGGGTTCACCGTGACACCCGGCCGGCCGTAGGTGACCACCAGCTTCGGCAGGTTGAAGTCGCGCCGGTCGTTGTTGTAGGCGTACTCGGAGGCCTCGTAGACCGGTCCGCCCTTGCCCTTGGTCGCCTCGTCGAGGGCCTTGACCATCACCCCGTAGTTGGAGGTGCCGTTGACCCACTCCTGCACCAGGTTGCGCACCGGGAACGAGTTCCACACGCTCGACTGGGCGTACTTCTTGACCGCGCCGGCCTTGGTGAACCGCACCGCGTCCGCGTTCGCCGACGTGCCCGGCACGCCGTTGAGCACCACCTTGCCGGTGGTGCCGGCCACGAACGGATGGGTACCCAGCGTCACCCAGTCGCCCTGGCTGTCCGGCGTGGTCTGGTCGACGTAGTACTTCTTCGAACCGCCGGAGAAGTGGACCGTGTACGGGGCGTTCGCCGGGCGGTCCGACGCAGCCACGTAGTGGACCTCGACCTGATAATCACCCGACTCGGTGATGGTGGGCACCCAGGTGTGGGTGTCCGTCGCGAGGCTGCTGCCGTGGAAGCGGTAGTCGCTGTCGACCGCCTTCGGCGTCAACGTCGTGTTCCCCGAATACGGCCACGACCCGGTGACCGACGTCCCGGAATCGCCGTCGTCCTTCGTCACCACGTTGGCCGCCGGCGCACCGGCGAACTTGGTGCTCATGGTTCCCCACGTCGCGGACCCCTCGGTCCAGTCCGCGGTCACCCGGTGCGCCTGCATCGGCACGTCGGCGGCGTAGGTGGTGTGCGTCTGCGAGTAGTACAGCTGCAGTTGCGCGTCGCTGATCGGCGTGTTCGCCGGAATCGAGTCCAGGTTGAACTTCAGCAACGACCGCCAGGCCTGCGTGGAGGTCGTGCCGACCTTCAGCTGGTAGGTGTCGTTGTAGTTCGTGGTGGTGGCGCCCGAGTAGATCTGCACATCCTGGGCGTCGGTCGGCACCGGCTGCACCTTGATGGTCGGGTCGATGACCACCGGGAACACCCGCGCCGGATCGGCCAGCCAGCCGGCGTCGGC
>NZ_JAGPYL010000027.1:0-61080 GCF_018070095.1 Micromonospora sp. U56 | reverse complement strand
GGAGGGGGTCAGGCTTCGGGGGTGAGGCGGGCGCGGAGGGCGTCGGCGGCGGCGCGCTCGCTGCGCTGCTCGGTCGCGTACGCCAGCCGGACCGCTTCCTCGGCGCAGGCCAGCGCCTCGACGGGCCGGCCGCAGGCGGCCAGCGCCTCGGCCAGCACCCTCGCCCCGATCACCTGGCTGCGCACGTCCTCGGCGGGGGCGGCCACGGCCCGGCGGGCCCAGTCCAGCGCCTGCTCCCGCTGACCGTGGGCGAGCAGGGCCGAGGCGTACCGGGCCATCGTCTGGCGGCGGGAGAAGAGCAGCGTCGGGGCGTTCGCGGCGGTGGTGGCCACCGGGGCGAGCAGCCCGACCGCGGTGGCCGAGTCGCCGGCGGCGAGCCGGGCGGTCGCCAGCAGCACCCGGGGCGCCACCTGGGCCGGCGCCTGCGGGTTGTGCGGTTCGACGGCCGTCAGCACCGCCCGGGCGTCCCGCTCGGCGGTCTCGCAGTCGCCCATGTCCAGCGCGACGAAGCCGCGCAGCGTGCCGGCCATCCCGGTGAGCAGCGGGTGCGAGGTGCGCTCGCCGTACGCGAGGGCGTCGGTGAGCAGGTCGGCGGCGTGCTCCGGCTCGCCCAGGCCACGCGCCACCACACCCCGCACCACCAGGGCGAAACCGCGCCCCCAGTCGTCGGAGACCTCGGCGAAGTCCCGGTACGCCCGGCGGGCCGACCGGTCCGCCTCGGCGATCTCGCCCAACTCGGCTCCGGCGAACGCCTCGACCGCGCGCAGCGTGCCGACCGCCCACGCCTCGCCGACCCGCTCGCCGAAGGGCAGGAAGACGTTCGCCAGCCGGCACGCCTCGTTGAGCCGGCCGGCGAGCAGCCGGGCGAACGCGGTGGTGCCGCGCAGCCAGGCCCGCCCGTACGGGTCCTTCAGCTCGGCGAAGAGCCGGGCGGCCCGGCCGAGCACCGCGTCGGTGCCGGCGAAGTCGCCCCGGGTGGTGGTCACCCAGGCCAAGTTCTGCAACGACCAGGCCTGCCCCCGCCGGTCCTGCGCGGCGAGGCTGACCTGGTACGACGCGGCGAGGCGGCTGCTGGCCTGGCCGAGCCGGCCGGCGACGAAGTCGGCCATCCCGAGCCGGCGCATCGCCGAGGCGCGCAGCGTCGGCAGCTCGCCGGCGGTGGCCACCTGCAACGCCTCCTGCCAGCAGGTTGCCGCCCGGGCCTGGTCGCCGAGGGTCTGGTGGGCCTGCCCGGCGAGCAGAAGCGCGCTCGTCCGGGTGGCCGCGTCGTCGCCGGCGTTGGCCGCGATCTTCTCGGCGAAGGCGAGCGCGTCGGCGGGGCGGCCCACCTGGAGCAGGGCCCGGGCGTGCACCACCCGGTCGGCGGCGGGCACCCCGTCCCGGGCCAGCTCGGCGGCGCGTTCGGCGTACTCGACGGCCAGGGCCGGCTCGCCGGCGTGCA
The DNA here is from genome assembly GCF_018070095.1 of Micromonospora sp. U56. Lineage (NCBI taxonomy): Bacteria > Bacillati > Actinomycetota > Actinomycetes > Micromonosporales > Micromonosporaceae > Micromonospora > Micromonospora sp. U56. The sequence goes on along the minus strand of NZ_JAGPYL010000027.1, from coordinate 59,639 downwards.
TCGACCGGCGGACGGCCCGGCCCAGCGCGGCCACGCCCAGCGGGGTGACCGTACGGGCCGGCGCGTCCGGCCGGAGCTTGACCGCGTCGGCGAGCACGGCGGCCCGCTCGACGTGCTCGGCGACGAAGTCGTCCCGGCCCGGGTCGGTGAAGCCGCCCGGCGGGGTGACCGGGCTGTCCGGCACCGGGGCCGCCCACCGGGCCAGCGCGGCGTGCCGCTCGGCCAGCTCGGCCTTGCTCACCCCGGCGTACGCGGCCTCCCGCATCAGCGGGGTGGCGAAGGCGTACCCGGTGCGGGTGCGGTGCAGCATCCGGCGTTGCAGCAGCTCCTCGACGGCCCGCTCCAGCTCGACCGCGGCCACCGCGCCAGGCCGGCCGTCCTGCCCGACGCGCAGTTCGCGGAGCGCCTCCAGGGTGCCGGTCGGCACGGTGTCGCCGACCACCGCGGCGTCCCGCAGCACCGAGCGGGCGTCCGCGGGCAGCGCGTCGATGCGGGCGGCGAGCACGGCGGCCAGGTCGCGGGAGAGCAGTCGGCTGCCCAGCGAGCCGGGCGCCAGCCGCCAGCCGCCGGAGTTGCCGGCGCCCCGCTCGGCGACCGCGGTGAGTGCGCCCCGCTCCATCAGCAGGGTGACCAGCTCGGCCAGGTAGAACGGGTTGCCCTGGGCGGTGGCGAGGAGCCGGTCCGCGTCGGCCTGCGGCAGCCGGCCACCGTTGAGGTAGGTGGTGAGCAGCCGGGCGGCGTCGGCGCCGCGCAGCGGGGGCAGCGCGTGCACCTCCGCGTCGGCGACCCGGGTCAGCGCCCCCGCCGTGCGCACCAGCTCCGGCCGGCCGAGCAGCAGCACCAGCGCCGGGCCGGTGAGCCGGGACAGCGTCATCCCGAGCGCGCTGATCGTCTCGGCGGTGGCGTCGTGCAGGTCGTCCACGACGATCACCAGCGGCGCCTCGGTGGCCAGGGCGCTGAGCAGGCCGGCGACCGCGTTCGGCACCGCCTCGGCGTCGGCGGGCGCGCCGCCGGCGGTCCACTCCCCGTTGTCGGTGGCGCTGCCGTGCCCGCCGGGCAGCTCGGCGTACCCGAGCAGGGCCAGCAGCTGGTCGGTGGCGAGCGGGGTGCCGCCCTGCCGGCCGAGCCGGTGGCCGAGCCGGCGCAGCCGCTCCTCCACGGCCGGGCGGGTGAGCGCGGTGGACGTGTCGTTGGGCAGGCCGACCGCGGCCCGGACCAGGTCGGCCAGCGGGGCGAGCCGGCGCCGCTCGCCGAAGGCGGCGCAGCGGACGGAGAGCACCCGGGCGCCGGTGTGCGCGGCGTACCGGCCGGCGCCGACGTCGTAGCCGGCGGCGAGGCGTTCCACCTCGGCGGCGAAGCGGGACTTGCCGATTCCCGCCTCGGCGGTCATCAGCAGCACCCGGGGCTCGCCCCGGTCGATCACCTCGGCGAGCCGGCCGGCGACCCGGCCGATCTCGGTCTCCCGGCCCACGAACGGCGCCTCGTCGCCGAGGCCCGAGCGGGTGCCCGGGGCGTCCAGGAGCCCCAGCAGCTCGTACGCCTCGACCGGCTCGCGCTTGCCCTTGAGCCGCAGCGGGCGCAGCGCCCGCCAGGAGGCGACGTGCCGGGTGGCGGCGGAGGTACGCGCGCCGCCGTAGACCGCGCCGACGGCGGCGGCGTCGGCGAGCCGGGCGGCGGTGTTCACCGTGTCGCCGATGACGGTGTACTCGATCGCCGCCTGGATGCCGGCGATCACGTCGCCGGTGTTCAGGCCAACCCGCAGGCCGAGCGGCGCGCCGCCGCCCCGCTCGTCGTCGAGCACCCGGCGGACCGCCCGCTGCATGGACAGCGCGGCGCGGACCGCCCGTTCGGCGTCGTCCTCGTGCGCGACCGGCGCGCCGAAGACCGCCATGATGCCGTCGCCGGTGAGCTTGTCGACGTGGCCGCCGAAGGTCTTGACCGCTCCGGCGAGCGCGGCGAGCACCCGGTCGGTGACCGCGCCGACCCGTTCCGGGTCCAGGTCCTCCGACCAGGAGGTGAAGTCGGACAGGTCGCCGAAGAGCACGGTGACGACCCGCCGCTCGGCGGCGGGCAGGGTAGCGGCGGCCGGCAGCGCGGCGCCGCAGTTGTGGCAGAAGCGGGCGCCGGGCACGGCGACGGTGCCGCACACGGGGCAGGTCACGGTTGCTCCAACTCCGTGACCCCGGTGCCGGATTCCCGGGGGGCGACCCCGAGGTACTCCAGTTGGGCCCGGACCGACCATTCGGCGGCCCACCAGAGCGACCGGTCGACGTCGGCGTAGACCCGGGCGACCACCTCGGGCGCGGTGGTCGCGCCGGCCTCGACCGCCGCGCGGACCTGGTCGAGCCGGGCCCGCCGGTGGGCCAGGTAGAACTCCGCCGCCGCGCCGCAGTCGGCCAGTGCCGGGCCGTGCCCGGGCAGCGCCGGGATCCCCCGGTACGCGGAGAGCAGTTCGAGGCTGGCGAGGTAGTCGCCGAGGTGCCCGTCGGGGTGGGCGACCACGGTGGTGCCCCGGCCGAGGATGGTGTCGCCGGTGAGCACGACCCGCTCGTCGCCGTGCTCGGCGAGGAAGCAGACCGAGTCGGCGGTGTGCCCTGGGGTCGGCACCAGGCGGACGGTGAAGCCGGCTGCCTCCACCGGGGCGTCCGGGGTCAGCGGCGCGGCGCCGATGGTGTGCGCCGGGTCGGCGGCCCGCACGGCGGCCCCGTCGAGCAGGTCGGCGAGGCGGGCGGCGCCCTCGGTGTGGTCGGGGTGCCCATGGGTGATCAGCACCGAGCCGACCGGGCCGTGCGCGGCGATCCGGCCCAGGTGGCCCTCGTCCGCCGGTCCGGGGTCGACCACCACGGCGGGCGCGCCCGGGGCGGCACGCAGCACCCAGGTGTTCGTCCCGTCCAGCGTCATCGGCCCGGGGTTGGGCGCCCGCAACAGGGTCACCCAGCCGGGCAGCCCGTCCGCGAGCGCGGCCACCGGCCCCGTCACATGCCCGCCCATGGCTGCGATCGTACGACCCCGCCCGCCACTCCCCGCGATCTTGCAGCTTCGGCCGGTGGTTTGTGGCCGTTCGCCGCTTTCAGCGGCCACGGATCCGCAGGATCGCGGGGAGGGGACGGTGCGGTCAGGCGACCTCGACGATGACCTCGACCTCGACCGGGGCGTCGAGCGGCAGCTCGGCGACGCCGACGGCGGAGCGGGCGTGCCGGCCGGCCTCGCCGAAGACCGCGCCGAAGAGGTCCGAGGCGCCGTTGATCACGCCGGGCTGGCCGGTGAACCCGGACGCGCTCGCGACGAAGCCGGTCAGCTTCACGATCTTGACGACGTTCTCCAGGCCGACCAGGGCGTCGACCGCCGCGAGGGCGTTCAGCGCGCACCGCTCGGCGAGGTCCTTGGCCTGCTCGGCGGAGACGCCGGCGCCGACCTTGCCGGTGGCGAGCAGCTTGCCCTCGGCGATCGGCAGCTGGCCGGAGACGTAGACGTGCTGGCCGGACTGCACCGCCGGCACGTAACTGGCCACCGGCGGCACGACCTCGGGCAGGGCCAGCCCGAGTTCCGCCAGCTTGGCGTGAGGCCCGTTGCTCATGCCCGTCAGCCCTTCGGACGCTTCAGGTAGGCGACCAGCTGGTCCGGGTTCGGGCCGGGGACCACGGCGACCAACTCCCAGCCGTCCTCGCCCCAGTTGTCGAGGATCTGCTTGGTCGCGTGGACCAGCAGCGGGACCGTGGCGTATTCCCACTTCTGCATCGGTGGAAGGCTCCCTTGCCTGGCGTGGACTGGTTTCCAGGCACAGCCTACGGTTTGGGCGTCGGCCGGGGCGCGGGACGCTGCTCGGGGGCGGTCGGCACCTCGCCGCACGGGCCCTCGTGGTCGTACGGCTGGGGGCAGCGGGACCTGTCGGGCAGCAGCAGGTCGCAGAAGACGCGGTGCCGGTTGTTCTGGTCGTCGGCGGTCGAGACGGTGGTGTCCCCGGCGTCCAGCTCGGGCAGGAAGCCCAGCGAGACCGCCACCGTGCCGGCCAGCGCGGTGGCCGCCGACAGATCGGCCACCCGGATCGGCAGGTGGATGACGTAGCCGGGCTCGTCCTCGTCCCGCCCGCCCGCGCGGCTCAGGATGCGCAGCACCTCGTTCGGCTCGGCGCACCGGCGGTACGACCGCTCGTTGATCGGGAGACCGTCCGTGTCCCCCCGGTCGGCGAGCCGGCCGGCCCGGTCGCCGGGCGGGAACTGGGCTCGAGCGATGTTGTCCGCGTCGCGCATGTACTGCCTCCGGGCCTCAAACCATGAACTGACCGCCGTCCGGACCGGGCCCACCGCCCGACCCGCTCCCCCGCCGGCACGAACGTAGGACCGCAGCCCGGACGGCCACAACGGGACGCGCATGGCCGATCACCTGGAGTCACATATGCGACACATGCCTCGTCCGGAACGTGACGACGCGGGCCGACGGCTCGTGAACGGTGCGCCACGGAGGGGCCCATCGACCGCTACCCTTCTGCCTCGGACGGGCGAGCCACGTCGCCCGCCGCGCCCGCACCCTCTTCCACGCCCAGCGGCGGCGAGGACGCCCATCCCCGGGGGACCAGATGACGCAACCGCCGAACGACGGAGCGACCGGATCGCCGGCCACCCCCGCGCCGGGCGACACCACCCCCGACGAGCCCGGGCCGGGCGCCATCCCGCCACCCCCGCCCGCCTACCCCGCGGACCAGGCGCCGGTGGCCCGGCGCCGGCGCGGCCTGCTCATCGCCTCACTCGTGCTGGCCGGCGCTCTGCTGCTCTGCGGCGGGGGCGGGACGGCCGCCTTCCTGGCCCTGCGGAACACCGAGGACGGCGAGGGCGCGAAGGAGCCGGCGGTCGCGGTGGACAACTTCCTCACCGCCGTCTACCGGGACCAGGACGCGAAGAAGGCGGCCGACCACGTCTGCGCGGACGCCCGCGACCAGGAGAAGCTCGACGCCAAGGTGGCCGAGGTGCGCAGGTACGCGGCCGGCTACGCCAACCCGCGCTTCCGCTGGGCCAGCCCGAAGGTGGACAACCAGACCGGGGACCGGGCCACCGTCACCACCAAGGTCACCATGACCACCGCCGACGAGAAGGTCGCCGAGCAGGCGCTGCGCTTCACCGTCGTACGGAAGACGGGTTGGTGGGTCTGCGAGGTGGCCTGACGCCGCCGGGTGGATAGGCTCGACGGGTGCGAGCAGCAGAGCGGCCGGCCGACCCGGCCTCCACCGGATGGCCGGCCCGCCTGCACGTGGTCACCGGCAAGGGCGGCACCGGCAAGACCAGCGTCGCGGCAGCCCTGGCGCTGGCCCTGGCCGAGGGCGGCCGGCGCACGCTGCTGGTCGAGGTCGAGGGGCGGCAGGGCATCGCCCAGCTCTTCGGCACCGACCCGCTGCCGTACGAGGAGCGGCACCTCACCGACGCTCCCGGCGGCGGCGAGGTACGGGCCCTGGCGGTGGACGCCGAGGAGGCCCTGCTGGAGTACCTCGACATGTTCTACAAGCTCGGCGCGGCCGGCCGGGCGCTGCGCAAGCTCGGCGCCATCGACTTCGCCACCACCATCGCGCCGGGACTGCGCGACGTGCTGCTCACCGGCAAGGTGAAGGAGGCGACCACCCGCACCACCGGCCAGCGCCGGGCGTACGACGCGGTGGTGCTGGACGCGCCGCCGACCGGGCGGATCGGCCGCTTCCTCAACGTCACCGCGGAGACCGCCCGGCTGGCCAAGGTCGGCCCGATCAAGACCCAGAGCGAGGGGGTCGCCGCGCTGCTGCGCTCCCCGATGACCGCGGTGCACGTGGTCACGCTGCTGGAGGAGATGCCGGTCCAGGAGACGGTCGACGCGATCGCCGAGCTGACCCAGTTGGGCTTTCCGGTGGGGCGGGTGATCGTCAACGGCGCCCGGCCGCCGGTGCCGGCCGGGCGTGAGGTCACCCAGGCCGAGCTGAAGCGGGGGCTGCTGGCCGCCGGGCTGCCGGCCGACCGGGCCACCGTGGCCGGGCTGGCCGGCGAGGCACGGGACCAGCAGATCCGGCGCGAGCTGGAGGACTCCCTCCGGACGGACCTGGTGGAGCTGGGGCTGCCCCTGACCGAGCTGCCGCTGCTCCCCGACGGGGTGGACCGGGCCGGGCTGGATCGGCTCGCCGAACTCCTCGGCCGGGCCGATTGACTCACACCTGACCTCGGCACGGGCGCACGGACCCCACCGGCCCGATACGCTCGATTGGTGCCTTCCGAAGACGCGGCGCCACGGCTGGACGTCGACCAGATCCTCGCCGATCCCGGCGTGCGGATCATCGTGTGCTGCGGCGCCGGCGGTGTGGGTAAGACGACCACGGCCGCCGCGCTCGCCCTGCGGGCGGCCGAGCGGCACGGCCGGCGGACGGTGGTGCTCACCATCGACCCGGCCCGCCGGCTGGCCCAGTCGCTCGGCCTGACCGAGCTGGACAACACACCCCGCCAGGTCAAGGGGCTCGACGTCGAGGCCAGCGGCGGCGAGCTGCACGCCATGATGCTGGACATGAAGCGCACCTTCGACGACGTGGTGCTCCAGCACACCGATCCGGCGAAGGCGGCGGAGATCTTCGCGAACCCCTTCTACCAGGCCATGAGCTCGACCTTCGCCGGCACCCAGGAGTACATGGCGATGGAGAAGCTGGGTCAGCTGCACGCCCGCGGCGAGTGGGACCTGATCGTGGTGGACACCCCGCCGTCCCGCTCCGCGCTGGACTTCCTGGACGCCCCGGCCCGGCTCTCCCGCTTCCTCGACGGGCGGATGCTGCGGCTGCTGCTGGCGCCGGCGCGCAGCGGGGGGCGGAGCATGTTCAGCCTCGTCACCGCCAGCTTCGGGATGTTCTCGAAGGTGGTGCAGAAGGTGCTCGGCGCGCAGCTGCTCACCGACCTCTCCGGCTTCGTCGCCGCGCTGGACTCGATGTTCGGCGGCTTCCGGCAGCGGGCGGAGCAGACGTACCGCATCCTGCAGGCCCGGGAGACGGCCTTCCTGCTGGTCGCGGCGCCGGAACCGGACGCGGTCCGGGAGGCGGCCTACTTCGCCGGGCGGCTGCGCGAGGAGCGGATGCCGCTGGCCGGCCTGGTGCTCAACCGGGTGCACCGGCCGGCGGTGCCCGACCTCGACGCGGCCGAGAGCGTCGCCGCTGCCGGGCGGCTGGCGGAGCTGGGCGGGCACGACGCGACCGTCGACGTGCTGCGGGCGCACGCCGCGCTGGCCCAGCAGGCGGTACGCGAACAGCAGGTGGCGACCCGGTTCAGCGAGGAGTTCCCGACGGTGCCGGCCGTGTCGGTGACGGCGCAGCCCGCCGACGTGCACGACGTCGACGGGCTGCGGACGATCGGCGCGGCGATCAGCCGGCCGTGACCGGCGTCAGCCGGCGGCGGTGACCAGGACCTTGTCCTTGCCGGTCTTGTCCTTGGCGTTCTTCTTCATCGCGGCCTCGAACATCTTGCGCCAGCTCGTCACCTGCGGGTGCCGGCGCAGCAGCGCCCGACGTTCGCGTTCGGTCATGCCACCCCACACCCCGAACTCGATCCGGTTGTCGAGCGCGTCGGCCAGGCACTCGTACCGAACTGGGCAGCTCCGGCAGATCCTCTTCGCCACGTTCTGTTCGGCGCCCTGTACGAACAACGCGTCCGGGTCCCCGTTCTGACACGCCGCCAGTGACGGCCAGTCAGTGATCATGCCCATGTGTACACGTCCCCCCTTGCAGTACCTACCGACCTCGTGCGACCAGGCGTGAATTTCCCCCCGGTCGTCCGGCCCGTTCCTTCCCCAAGGAGGCACGGACGACGTGTGGCCTGTCGCCGCCACCATCATGCTCTGTAGTCGCCTGATTACGCAACGTTGTCGGCGAAATCCATCATTACGGACACTCCCGGCTTACCGGGCCTTCGCCCGCCGCTTACCCGGCCCGGGTACGTGAAAACGCTGCGGACGCTCCACCGTTCGGTGGAGACTCGCGGCAGGTCACACGCAACCACGTACCGGGGGTCGTGCGTTTAGCACAACGAGGTCGGCGCGCGCAGGAAATGGGGAAAGAACGCCCCAGCGCCCCTCGTTCCCTACTCGCGTACCCTGTCGAGGTGACCTGGATGCGGAAACGTGACCACAATGTCTTCACCAACGCCGCATCGCTGCTTGTCTGTGGCCTGCTGGCCGGCGTGGTGGTCGCGGCGGCGGCCTTCCCCGCGGTGGCGATGTCCGGCTTGGCCGCGAAGGCCGGCGCCGAGACCTTCGGCGCGTTGCCGAAGGAGCTGACCGTGGCCCGCGCGCCGCAGATCAGCTACCTGCTCGCCTCCGACGGCAAGACACCGCTGGCGACCATGTACGACGAGAACCGGCGGGACGTGAAGCTGGCCGACATCGCGCCGGTCATGCAAAAGGCGATCATCGCCGCCGAGGACCACGACTTCTACAAGCACAACGGCGTCGACCTCAACGGTGTCGCCCGTGCCTTCGTCAACAACCAGTCCGGCGCCAACTCCCAGCAGGGCGCCTCGACGCTGACGATGCAGTACGTCCGGCTGGCCATCGCCTACTCGGCGACCCACCCGGCCGACGTCGTCGCGGCGACCGAGGACACCAGCGCCCGCAAGCTGCGCGAGATGCGCTACGCGATCCAGATCGACAAGGAGTTCTCCAAGGACGAGATCCTGGAGCGCTACCTGAACATCGCCTCGTTCGGCAACGGCGCGTACGGCATCTACGCCGCCAGCCAGGTCTACTTCGGCAAGCCGCCGAGCAAGCTGAAGATCGAGGAAGCGGCGATGCTGGCCGGCATGGTCAAGGCGCCGACCACCAACGACCCGACCACCCGTAGCGGCCGCCCGCTCGCCCTCGACCGGCGCAACTACGTGATCGACAACATGGTCAAGATCGGCGCGATCAACCAGCAGGAGGCCGACGCCGCCAAGGCGGCCCCGATGGTGGTGAAGGACAAGCGCACCCCGAACGGCTGCGTCTCCACCAACGAGAAGGGCTGGGGCTTCTTCTGCGACTACTTCTACCGCTGGTGGCTGCAGCAGGAGACGTTCGGCTCGACCACGTACGACCGCGAGCGGCGGCTCAAGAGCGGCGGCTACACCGTCATCACCACCCTCGACGCGCAGGCGCAGCGGGGTGCGGACAAGGCGGTGCGCAAGGCGAAGAAGGAAGGCGCCAAGGAGGCCGCCATGGTCGCCGTGGTGGAGCCGGGCACCGGCCGGGTGCGGGCGCTCGCGGTGAACCGGTCCTTCAAGATCGACGACCCGAAGAACCCGAAGAACAAGATCTCCAGCGACCCGGCGAAGGCCAAGAAGAAGATCCGCGGTAACTACCCGAACACGGTCAACCCGCTGCTCACCGGCGGCCAGGGCATCACCGGCTACCAGGCGGGCTCGACCTTCAAGATCTTCTCCATCGTGGCCGCCCTGGAGAAGGGCATCCCGCTCGGCTACACCATCAACGCCCAGCAGACGTTCAAGTCGGAATACATCATCGACAGCAGCTCGCCGGCCGCCTGCCCGGGCACGCACTTCTACTGCCCGAAGAACGCCGGCGGCAAGGCCGGCGGCGTGCAGAACATGTGGAGCGCCTTCTCCCAGTCGACCAACACCTACTTCGTCCCGCTCCAGCAGCAGGTCGGGGCGGAGAACGTGGTCGACGCGGCGAAGCGCCTCGGCATCCAGTTCCGGGCCGCCAACGACGCCAAGTTCGCCGGCACCAAGGACGCGGCGCACCAGTGGGGCGCCTTCACCCTGGGCGTCTCGCAGACCACCCCGCTGGAGCTGGCCAACGCGTACGCGACCCTCGCCGCGGACGGCAAATACTGCGAGCCGATCCCGGTGCAGGAGATCAAGGACCCGGAGGGCAACAAGCTCGACATCGCCAACCCGCGCTGCGAGAAGCGGGTCAGCACCGAGGTGGCCCGGGCCGCCGTGGACGCCGCCCGCTGCCCGGTCGGCGACAACTCCTCCACCAGCAAGTGCGGCGGCAGCCGTACCGCCCGCCAGGTGAAGACGATCGTCAAGGCGCCGGTGGCCGGCAAGTCCGGCACCACCGACTCGGAGAAGACCGCCGCCCTGGTCGCGATGACCAAGCAGTACGCGGTGGCCGGCATCATGGCCGACCCGGACTGGCCGCAGACCAACGTCAAGATGAAGCACAACCAGCCCGACGGCATCAACCCACCGGTCATCGAGACGCTCCGCGCCGCGATGGAGGGCAAGGAACGGATCAACTTCGAGCCGCCCGGCAAGAAGATCTCCGAGGGCGACCAGCGGTCCATCCCGAGCGTCACCTGCCAGGACCTGGACGCCGCCAAGTCCCGGATCAACGGGGCCGGCTTCGAGGCGGTCGTCTCGGACGTCAAGGTCCCGTCGAGCTGCCCGGCCGGCAAGGCCGCCGGCACCAGCCCGGAAGGCCGGACCATCAAGGGCGGCGTGGTCACCATCCAGGTGAGCAGCGGCGGCGCTCCGCCCGGGACGACCACGGGCCCCGGCGGCACCGCCACCCCGCCGACAACGGGCCGACCCCCTCGGCCCCGCGGCTGACCTCCGCACGAACGACGGGCGGGCACCCCTTTCGAGGGTGCCCGCCCGTTTCGCGTACCCGGGTCAGAGGCCGAGCTGTCGGCGTACCTCGGCGGCCACCCGGCCCCCCTCGGCCTGGCCGGCCACCGCGGCCTGGGCCGCCTTCATGGCCGGGCCCATCTGCGCCTTGCCGGTGAAGCCGCCGGCCGCGAGCGCCCCCGCGACCAGCTCGGCCAGCTCGTCGTCGGAGAGCTGCTTGGGCAGGTAGCGGTCCAGCACCTCGCCCTCGGCGGTCTCCTTGGCGGCCTGGTCGCCCCGGCCGGCCTCGGCGAAGGCGGTGGCGGCCTCGCGCCGCTTCTTCGCCTCCTTGGTCAGCACCGCGAGCACCTCGTCGTCGGTGAGCTCGCGCTTGGCCTTGCCGGCGACCTCGGCGGTGCCGACGGCCGCGAGGGCCAGCCGCAGGGTGGAGGTGGTCAGCTCGTCGCGCGCCTTGAGAGCGGCGCGCATGTCGGCAGTGAGGCGGTCCTTCAGCGTGCTCATGGACGGTCAAACTACCCTGAACGGCATGCGAAAGCGCACACTATTCCGCCTTGCCGCCGGAACCGTCGCCGCGGGCGCGGCCACCCTGGCGTACGCGTCGCTCATCGAGCGCAACATGTTCACCCTGCGGCGGTACGACGTGCCGGTGCTGCCGGCCGACGCGGAGCCGCTGCGCGTGCTGCACCTGTCGGACCTGCACATGATGCCCGACCAGGCACGCAAGCAGCAGTGGGTGGCATCGCTGGCCGCCCTCGACCCGGACCTGGTGGTGGTCACCGGCGACAACATGGCCCACCCCGACGCCGTCGAAGGGGTGCTGCGGGCCCTGCAACCGCTGCTCGATTTTCCGGGCGCGTTCGTCTTCGGGTCGAACGACTACACCGGGCCGGTCTGGAAGAACCCGTTCACCTACTTCCTGCCCAACCGGGAGTACACCGAGGGCGTCGAGCTGCCGCACGAGGAACTGCGGGACGTGTTCACCGGGGCCGGTTGGGCGGACCTGAACAACGCCCGGACGTCGGTGAAGGCCGGCGGCCGCCTGGTGGAGCTGGTCGGCGTGGACGACCCGCACATCGAGCGGGACGACTACGACGCCGTCGCCGGGCCGGTCGCCGCCTCGGCCGACCTCGGCATCGCGCTCGCGCACTCCCCCGAACCGGCGGTGCTGGACCGGATGGCTGCGGACGGCTTCAGCCTGCTGCTTGCCGGGCACACCCACGGCGGCCAGGTCTGCGTGCCCGGCTACGGGGCACTGGTGACCAACTGCGGGCTGCCCCGTTCGATGGCCCGCGGGCTGCACCGCTGGCCCGGCTCGGACTCCTGGCTGCACGTCTCCGCCGGCCTGGGCACCCACCCCACCGCTCCGGTGCGGTTCGCCTGCCCGCCGGAGGCGAGCGTGCTGACGCTCATCCCGCGCTGAGCTCCCCGGCGCCTGCGCCCCCGGGCCGGGTCGAGGGGGTACCGAGTTTGACCATCGGACCGGGTGGGCTACTATTTGTCGGCACGCCTCGGGGTGTGGCGCAGCTTGGTAGCGCGCTTCGTTCGGGACGAAGAGGTCGTCGGTTCGAATCCGGCCACCCCGACCAGAGGCCAAAAGGCCAGGTGAGATCACCTCTCACCTGGCCTTTTGTCATTCCCTCGGTGCTCTCGTCCATCGGCTCAGGCCGCTGGCTAGTCGGCGCTTTCGTCCTCGTCAGCCTCGAAAGTCAGCGGAAAGTCAGCGAATGAGTCCCTGACCTTCTGCGCGCCGGCCTCGAACGCGTGCGTGTACCGGTCCAGCGTGGTCGAGATCTGCTCATGCCCCATGACCCGCGCCACGTCGTTGATCGGTACGCCGTCCGATACCAGCCAGGTCGCGTACGAGTGCCGCAGATCATGGAACCGAAGCCCGCCCTGGGCCATGCCAGGTGCCGGCCGCCGCCGACCTGTTCGCATGGGAACGCGCATGCGGCGCCGACGACACCGCCGCTCAGGACCTGTTGCGGATGCTCGGCGAGGTCCAGGCCGCGCACCGCAGCTTTCGTCGCCGGATGCGTCAGGGTCAGGCCGCTGTTCAGGACAGCTACAACCAGCTTGTCGCCGAGTCGCGGCTGATCCGGCATTTCGAGACCGTGTACGTGCCGGGCCTGCTCCAGACCGCCGACTATGCGCGCCGCATCCTCACCGAGATGGTCGAGCTGCACAACCTCGACATCGCCGACGTGGACGCCGCCGTAGCCACCCGCATGCAGCGCCAGCAGCTCCGGTACGACACCAGCAAGCGGTTCGAGTTCCTGCTCGCCGAACCCGTGCTGCGGTGGCTCCTGGCCTCGCCCGAGGTCATGCGCGGCCAGCTGGACCGGCTGCAAACCGTCGTCGGCGTTCCGAACATCCGGTTCGGCATCCTGCCGTTGGGCGTTCCGCTCGCCACCACCCCGCAGAACTCCTTCCAGATGTACGACGATGTCGCCATCGTGGAGACCTTCGTCGGCGAGACCACCTACCGTGATGACGAAGCGGCCACCTACGCCAAGGCCATCGAGCGACTCTGGACCGAAGCCGTCACCGGTGAAGACGCCCGCCAACTCATCGTCCGCGCCGTGCGGGATCTCCCGATCTAATACGACAGCCCGGGTCCGTTCATCGCACCGCACGGCTCACCGATTGGATGGCCGTATGAGGATTCCGCCGTTCGCGTTCAAACTGCTCTACCGCATCCGTCGGCTGTACTGGCGGATCGCCAAGCCGACCACCTACGGCGTGAAGGCGCTGATCATGCATCCGGTCGACGCTGACCGAGTGCTCCTCGTCCAACACAGCTACGGCGACCGATCCCTGTGGAGCCTGCCGGGAGGCGGATACAAGCCAGCACGGGAGACCCCAGAGCGAGCGGCCAGGCGTGAGTGCATCGAGGAACTGGGCATTGAGTTGGACTCGTTCGCCCTTGTGCTAGAGGAACACCTGACCACCAGCGGGGGCAAAAGGGGGCACCTGAAGATTGTCCGCCTGCACGCGACCTCGGACGAGATTAGCCCAAATGGGGAGATCTCCGAAGCTCGGTGGGCAGGCGTCGATCTTACGGACCTACCTGGCAACCCGGCGGTCTCCAAGTGGGTGTACTCGGCTTTAGAAGCGCATGGACGCCGAGCCGCTGGAAACCGAGACGCGTCTTGAGGACTCAAGAACCGAAGACGTTGCCGAATTGCCCTCTTAAGGATCAAGGCGGCCCGTAGAGCGGGCCGCGCCGGCCCGGCCCCGGCCTGCTGGCGACCTCCGGCCGGCATCGGCCGGGCCGGCCGGCCACGCTGGCGGACGAAGATGTGGCATCCCGACTGGTTGGCTGACTCGCGGCTCCGAGTCGTTGACGAAAATCGGGGAGCGCCGCGCGGGGTGATCTCGGTCTGGTGTCGTGTTGAATGCGGGCCATGTCGCTGAGCATCGGACCCGCCTTCACGATCCCCGGCTATACCACCGTGGCCCCGCCTGACTACGCCATCGAGTGCGACGCAACCGTGTATGCGGCAGACGGTGTGGTGGGATACCCCGCCTTCTGGTTGCACTACCTGTCGGGACCGCTGGGTGCCCACCGGGAGTCGGAGGCCGCCTTCGAGGTGCATGCCGCTGATTACAACGCGATGTGTGCCGTCCTCAACGACCCGGAGCGCTGGCCGGTCGCCTCGGTGCGGCTCGACGGAGAAGTGTGGCTACGGATCGTGTACCGCAACGTCGAGGAGGATGAGGGGCTCGACTTCGTGGAGGAGCGGCCGGGCCTGCCAGCAAAGTTGGTCGCCTCGGTTGAGGGCCACGGGTTCACGTCCGCGATGACCTGGGCGGAGCTGCTCGCCGCGGCGGCGCTGCCGGATGAGCGGCTGACCTGGGCGCAGCGGCTCATCCTGATGCTGCCGATGTTGGGTCCGCAGGAGCTGCCCGAGGGCGCCGCGGAGGTTATGCACAGGGCGCTGGACGGGATCGGTGCAACAAACCGGCCGACCCTGGTAGGGGGCCTGCTCGACGCCATGGACTGGCGTATTCACTAGCTGGAACCTAAAGGACCTCGGGGCTCTGCCCCGAACCCCGGCCCTCCTCAGAGATGCCGGTGCGGATCACCTCGCCGGGCACCACAAGGGCTACCAGCCTCCCCGGACGGTCTACGACTGCCCGACGAGGAGATTCGCTTCCACAGCCTGGAGCTCAAGAACCGCGAAGATCCGGCTCGGCTGCTAGGGAATGCACCCAACAGATACGGACAGCACCCACAGTTGTCCCGCCCTGAACGCGGCCAGCTGCTCGGCCGTCAGCTCGAAGTGCAGCGCACGCGAAGCGCTCGTCTTCCAGCGCTTCACCCGCACTCCACAGCCGTTCCATATGCCGTGACCGATCAAGTCGCTGTCGCTAAACCCCGGATCCTCTGTTCTGGCGTTGACAACGAGTCCAGGTCCCGACACTCGGGCAAGGACATTGTCATCCGGAGGTCCGACGAAGTCAGCGACAGCGGCGCGCTCCCTCGCAGGCCCCGTACCAAAATCTAGGTAGTCGTGCACTCGCTCGTAACCGCGCACGTTGATCTGAGACACGTGGCGCTGGGCCTCGGTCTTGAAGGGGTCTAGCCAGATCAGCACGCCAAGTAGACAGGCAACAGCCGCGACAACCGACAGCAGCCATGCTCGTGTGCGTCGCGAATGGGGCGGGACGCTTCCCCCGGCGGCATGGTCGGGTTCAGGCACGACAAGACAGTAGCCAACCCGACTGGCGCAGGGGTGGGAGCGGAAGTTCGTAGCGGTGGACACGAGGTACTGCCGTGGGCCGTCCACGGGCCGGTAGCCGCGAGGCCCAGCGGTCACGAGCGGGCACGAGACGGCACCGGACCAGCCGCCAGGAGCAGGCGTTTGGGGCATGACGGCCTCATGAGCATGCTCTTCCAAACTGGAGTGCGGCCCGCCTAACCGCCCGGGCGCCATTCACTCCCCGCCGAGGCCCCTGAACGTGCCGGACTCATCGGAGGCGTCTGCGAACTCGTCGAAGTCCAGGTTCGCGATGGTCAGGTTGGCAGAGACGTCGGCGTACCAGCGGGGCGGCAGCCGGAAGGTGCGACCGGGCTCGGTGTACAGGTCGACGGCGAGCAGCGGATGCTCGTCGTCGGTCATGGTCATCACGTCGGCGAGGAACAGGTAGGTCAGCTTGTCGTCGTCGCTGGCGGCGGCATCCATGTCAGCCAGCTCCTGGACGGTTGTTCCGGCGTACATCGGGTCGCTGACGTAGGTAGCGCTCGACGCGTCCCGGCTGTCTATGGCCGCTTTCAGCACGGCCCAGGCTGCGTCGTCGCTGAAGTCGGTACGCAAGACCAGTGACGTCAGGTCCGCCGGTTGAGGCAGGGAGGTCATGCCTGGGATCTTCTCGGGCAGCGCGTCAGCAGAAAGTCAGCGAACCCGTGACAGCGGTTCCCCATCAACGAGCCGAGCCGGCTGCCGACCCGGAAGTCACCGCGACTAACGACACCGGTTGATAGCCAACTACAGCACCGACGGCCGTTCGGGACGAAGAGGTCGTCGGTTCGAATCCGGCCACCCCGACCAGAGGTAAGTGAAGGTCGGGGCCCCTCCACGGAGGGGCCTTGATCCGTTCTTGGGGCTCACCGCTCCGCAGGAGGCAACCGGCCGGGCAGCTAGCGAAGCGACCGGAAGGCGGTGCGCAGCTCTTCGGACAGGAGCTGTGGCTGTTCCCAGGCCGCGAAGTGCCCGCCCTTGTCGAGCTTGTTGTAGTGGATCAG
The DNA here is from genome assembly GCF_018070095.1 of Micromonospora sp. U56. Taxonomy (NCBI): domain Bacteria; kingdom Bacillati; phylum Actinomycetota; class Actinomycetes; order Micromonosporales; family Micromonosporaceae; genus Micromonospora; species Micromonospora sp. U56. The sequence goes on along the minus strand of NZ_JAGPYL010000027.1, from coordinate 43,337 downwards.
ATTGGAATACGCCCGCTCCGCCCAACTCTTCGGGGCCTGATACATCTCGTTCGGGAAGACGCTCACGGCAGCCGGGACGGAGACGCCCTTGGCTGCGAAGAAGGGGAGCTTGTTCTCCCAGTAGATGCGGGCCGCGGAAACTCCCGAGTTCATCAGCCAGAAGAGCGTGATGTTGTCGAGGACGTCGTCCCGCGTGAGGCCGACGGACTTCCCGGCGAAGGCCTGGCAGATCAGGTCCAGGCTGGCCGCGTCATGGTCGATCATGTAGCTCGCCAGCGCGATGGGCGAATCCGCGAATCCGGTCAGCGTCTCCGGACGCGTGCCCATCATGAGGGCGTAGGCGGAATGCTGCCAGAAGAAGGCGAGCTGCTCGCACGTCTGCTTCTCCTCGGCGGAGAGGTTGGACGGCAGCGAGGCCAGCGGGTTTGCCGCTCCGGTGACGCCGGTCTGAAGCAACGTGTCGATGTCGGGCGGGACGACACCGGGCATGTTGGTGTGGATGCCGGCCAGTTCCGGAGGCGCCTGCAGAGCGATGACGTCCGTGATGAGCGCCCCCCAGTCGCCGCCCTGCGCGACGAACCGCGGGTAGCCGAGGCGCCTCATCAGCTCGATCCAGGCGCTGGCGATGCGCTCCGGGCCCCAGCCGGGCTCGGTCGGCTTGCCGGAGAGCCCGAAGCCGGGCATCGACGGGATCACCAGGTGGAAGGCGTCCGAGGCGGCCGCGCCGTGTGCCGTCGGGTCGGTGAGCGGACCGACGATCTTCAGCTGCTCGATGATCGAGCCCGGCCAGCCGTGCGTGACGATGAGCGGCAGCGCGTCCTCGTGCTTCGACCGGATGTGGAGGAAGTGGATGTCCAGCCCGTCGATCTCGGTGATGAAATTCGGTACGGCGTTCAGCCGTGCCTCGACCTTGCGCCAGTCGTACTCCTTCTCCCAGTAGCGGGCGAGCGCCTGGCTGGTCTCGAGCGGCACGCCCTGGGACTGATCGCCGACGGTCTGCTTCTCCGGCCAGCGGGTGGCAGCGATACGCGCACGTAGCGCCTTCAGGTCCGCCTCGGGCACCTCAACGGTGAACGGCCGGATCTCCGCAGTCCTCGTGCGCGCTTCGGTCTTGACAGCCATGTGGCCACCTTCCGTTCGAGGTGATGAAAGGTCGAGCGGGAGACTTCTGCCCTCGTGCCGCGACAAACGGCAAAGCGCCCCGCTCCTGCCTCGCGAGGGCATTCCGATGACGGCGCTACCCGAACTTCCGGCAGGTCACAGAGGTGCACGGCCCATCTGCCCAGAGCGTAGAACGGCCCTCTACGGGTCGCGGGCCATACCACCGATCCCGCCCGGCGCTGCGGGCCGAGTCCGCCCGAGTGTCCGAATACCGGTCCGGCGGCGCTGATTCGTCACGTTCCAGGCGCCTGTCACAACCGCGCGCGGCCCGGTGTCAGTGCGGTGAGGAACCCCGGACGACCCGCCCGGGTGAGCCGCACACCGAGGAGTTCTCCTGATGTCCACCACGCACGTCGTCGTGACCCTGCTGGCCGCCGCCATGGTCGGCTTCTCCGCCACCTCCGTCTTCCTCCGCGCCCCGTGGGTCGTGCAGCCGCTGGCCGACTACGGCGTACCCCGCTCGTGGTGGCCCTGGCTCGGCACCGCCAAGGCCGCCGGCGCGGTGGGACTGGTGGCCGGCCTGTTCGTGCCGGTCGTCGGCGTGCTGGCCGGGATCGGCCTGGTGCTCTACTTCACCGGCGCCGTCGTCACCGTGCTCCGGGCGCGCTCGTACTCGCACATCCCGTTCCCCCTGCTCTACGCGGCGCCGGTGGTCGGCTCCCTGGCGCTGCTGGCCGCCTCCTGAGCGGCGCGGCAGCCCCGGACCCGGACGGCGCGGTCGCGGTGCGACCGGCCGTCCGGGGCGTCGACGGTTCAGGCGACCTTGACCGGCGCCGAGCGCAGCTCGTTGTCGTACGGGAGCGCGTCCCGGGCGTCGAGCAGTTCGGCGACCGCCCGGAAGGAGACCTTGCCGACGGCCAGGTCCTCCGGCGTGACCGTGTAGTCGATGACGAAGCGGGTGGTCTTCCCGCTGTCCGTCGCCGGTACCGGACGGGTGGACGATCCGGCGGGCAGGTAGCCGGTGGGGGTGCTCCGCTCGAGATCGACCCTGACGTTCTCGTCGTACCGGGTGCTCCGGACCTGGACGGTGACCCCGATGGTCTGCCCCACCCGCGCCGTCGACGGCACGTTCAGCTTCACGACGGCGACGTCGTGGGTCCGGACCGACACCACGTGACTGACCGACGCGGTGCCCCCGTCGACGGTGCGTACGGCGAGCCGGACGGTCCAGTCGCCGTCACCGGGGAACCGGTGCACCGGGTACGGCTCGGTCGACGTCGTCCCGTCCCCGAAGTCCCAGGCGAAGGAGGCGATGCCGGCGCCGGCCGGGTCGTAGGCGGAGCTGCCGAGGCTGACCTGGTCGTACGAGCTGGGGTCGCTCGGGTAGTGGTAGAAGTCGACGGTCGGGTCGGCCGCCACGTCGAGCTGGAAGGTGTGCGCGGCGCTGCCGTCCGAGCCCACCTGGAACAGGTACGTCCGGCCGGCCTGCGCCACGAAGGTCAGCGGGTCGTAGTCGTAGAGGGACGTGCACCCCACTCGGGCGAGCGTGGTCAGCGAGGAACCCGTGTAGGCGGCGATGCCGGCGTAACCCGGGTTCGTGCGGGCCGTGATCGAGCCGGTGGTCGTCGGCGTGTACGCGTTCCAGGCCGAGTGGCTGGAGGTGACGCAGGACGAGGGCTCGCCGGTCTCGGCGGTCGCGCCGGCGTAGTTCCGACGGCGTACGGCAGCGCGCCGACCGTGATCGCGTCGGCGAAGTCGTCGTTGGCCGGGGCCACGGCCTGGTCGAGCGAGAACCGCAGCGAACCGCCGATGGTGTCGCCGAAGCCGCCGGTGCCGACCATGAGGTGGTACGTCGTGCCCGCGGTGACCGCGAAGCGGATCCCCGACCGCTGGCTGCCGTTGTCGTCGTTGCAGGCCACCTGCGTGAGAAAGCCCTGCTCACCGGTCCAGGCCGAGAGCACGCTGTAGTAGTCGCTGCCGTACGTGTGGGCCTCGACGCGGCCGTCCACGGCCGGGGTGAAGCTGAACCAGACGGACCCCCGGTTGGCGCACCCGGTCGGGTCCGTCGGGTCCGTGGTGGCGCCGGTGGTGTCGATGGTGGTGGTGAAGGGAGTGGTCCCCACCGTCGTCGCGGCGGAGAAGTCGTCGTTCGCCGGTGCGGCGTAGGCGGCGGTCTGCCCCGCGACGAGCAGGGCGACCACCCCCGTGAACGCGACAGCGAGCCGGCCCGGCGGTCCGACCGGGTGGTCGGTCCGCCGGGCCCCGCAGGGGTACGTCAGAGCGGGCGGTTCGGCTCGCTGACCGGGCCACCGGGGTACGTGGTGGCGGCCGGGTCGGGCACGACCTCGACGTCGATGACCACGTAGTCGGTCTCGGTGGTGGTGGTCGACGTCCGGTCCTCGTCGCCCGTGCGGTGCCTGGCGGCGGCGATCCCCGCGGCGGCAGCGGCACCCGCGGCGGCGGCGCCGGCCGCGACCGCGGTGCCCGAGACACCGGCCTTGCCGCTGTCACCCGCAGACGACGCCGCGTGCGCGACACCCGGCGTGCCCACGCCGTGCCCCTCGCCGACCGAGCCGCGCCAGGCGCCGGTCTCGGCGCCCCGGGACTCGATGAAGCTCTTGAACTTCTCCAGGTCGGACTCGGCCTGCTTCTCTACGATGTTCAGCTTGTCGCCGGTCTTCTCGACCAGCCCCTCCGGCTCGTACTCCAGGTACAGCCGGACCATCGTGCGGCCCGCGCCCACCGGCTGGAAGTAGACGGCACCGGCGTTGGTGGCGCCCTCGGTCGCCGCCCAGGCGACCTTCTGGTCGGGCACCTGCTCCAGGACCCTGGCGTCCCACTCACGCTTGACGCCGGCGATCTGCGCGACCCAGTGCATCCGCTGGTCGTCCAGCTGGCGCACCTCCTGCACGCCGCCCATGAAGCGGGGGAACTCCTCGAACTGCGTCCACTGGTTGTAGGCGGTGCTGACCGGGACGTCGACTTCGATCGACTTCTCGACCACGGTGGTCATGGCAATCCTCCTCGTTCCGGTCGACCTCCCTCCACGCGGGAGGAAACAGCGTTTCTCGTCCACCAGAATCCCTACCCACCGTCGGACGGCTGAACCGGAAAATGCCGGAGCCGGCGACATCCCGCTGGTCACGGGGGGTCGCCGGCTCCGGCTTCACGTCAGGACGCGGGGCCGATGAAGTAGCCCGACTGGTCGACGACCAGGTGTGCGCTGCCTCGGCTGTTGTTGTGGACGCGGACGGTCCCGAACTGCCCGACGTTCACGGTCGCCAGGTTGGACGCCGTCTCTCCGCCGACGAAGTTGACGTTGGAGGCGTTGGGCGGCTGGGCATCGGTGCTCGGGTACATGGTGAGGAAACCGGCCTGGGTCGGCTTGGTGACCGTCAGGTTGAACACGCCACCCGTCGCCGCCGGGCAGTCACCCCAGCAGCTCGTCCGCTCGAACTGCGGGCGGAAGATGAGCCGCTCGTCCGGCTGGAGGGGCATGCCGAGGGGCCGCTCCGGCAGGCCGGTGTTGTTGCGCGTGTCGATGATCCGCACGGGCCCGTTCGGCACATAGCTGTCCGTCGCGCCGGACGCGGCGGAGCCGTAGTAGCCCGCGAGGTCCGCCACCACGTGGGTGGCGCCGGAGCTCTGGTTGTGGATGCTCACCCTGCCGCCGACCACCGGCACCACGACCAGGTTGGGGATGGTCTGCCCGGTGACGAAGTTCAGGTTCGAGGCCACCGGCACCGACGCGCCACCCGGGAACACCTTGAGCACCCCGTCAGCCGCCGGCTTCGTCACCGTGACGTTGAGGATGGCCGCCGTCGCGTCCGCCGGCATCGTGCCGGAGAGGTCGAGCTGCCGGGTGGTGTTGGCGGGGACCGCCGTGTTCCCGGCGCTACGGGTGTCCAGCACCCGCCTCGGCGCGAGCGGCTCGAATCCGGACCCACCGCCGGAGTAGAAGCCCTGGAGGTCGGCCACCACGTGTGCGGTGCCGCCGCCGCTGTTACGGATGCGGATCTTCCCGTTGCTCATCGGCACGGTGACCAGGTTCGGCACCGTCTCCTTCGGCACGAAGTTGACGTTCGACGCGTTGGGCAGCGTCGCGCCGTCCGGGTAGACGGTGAGGAAGCCGGCCGTCGTCGGCTGGGTCACCGTCACGTTGAGCACCACCGCCGTGATGTCCGCTGCGGAAGTGCCGCCCACCCGCTCGATCGGCAGCACGACCTCCGAGTTGCCGGGCACCGGCGTGGTGGTGGGCACCCCGAGCGCGGCCCGGGTGTCCAGCAGCCGGGTCGGCGCCACCGGGGTGTAGTGCGCCCCGACGACCGTGTGCAGCCGCCCGGTGCCGCTACCGGGAATGTCACGGAACCCCGTGTAGTTCACCCGGCCGACCACCGAGACCAGGCCGGCCCTGCGGAAGGTGTGGCTCATCGACGTGGCGGTGCCGACCCGCCAGTAGCGGTCGTCGCTGAACTTGAAGGCGGTCATCGAGACCGACCCGTCCATCGGGTACTTGTAGATCGGCCCCATCCTCGCGACCACGTCGAGCGGACCACCGCCGACCTTGCGGCGGATGTCGTAACCCCGAAGGTCACCCCAGCCGATCATCTCGACGGCGCCCCGGTCGTGGTAGCCGTTGCCGGTGCCGGTGTTGGCGATCTCCGGCGGGTCGGCGTGCGGGTTGTTCAGCAGGTCGGTGGCGGTGACCCCCGGCGCGGTCGCGTCGGCGGAGTCGATCGCCGGCGAGGTGGTGAGGAGCGGGTACCAGCCCCGCTCGCCGCCGGACCGGCCCCGCAGCCGGGGCGGGGCGGCGATGTCGTGGCCGCCCTGGCCCGTCGCCGCCCGGAAGGCGGCGAGGGTGGCATGGTCGGTGCCGCCCCAGTGGTAGGGCGCACCCCCGCCGGTCGGGTCGATCAGGTTGTGGTCGGCGGTGGTCTGTGACGTGGAGGCCGCAGAGACGCTGATCGCCGTGGCGGTAATCGGGTCCGCGCAGGCCTGCGGGATGGACGGCGTACCCGCGGCGGTCTGCACGATGTTGTTGCGGAGGGAGACCCCCGGGGATGCGCCGGTCACGCTGATGCCCTGCCGGCAGGTCAGCACCACGGTGTTGCCGGTGACGACCGTGCCCGGCGCGTCGGTGACGAGCATCCGGCTCTCGGAGAAGGTGCTGGCGGTCACCACCGCGCCGGTCACGCCCGCCTCGACGGACACCCCGTCGGCCGTGCCCTGGAACCAGCCTCGGCTGACGGTGACGTCGCTCGACGCGCCGGTGACCCGTACCAGGGCGGGAGCGTTGGCGGCCCGGATGGCGAGACCGTCCAACGTCACGTCGGAGGCGTCGTCGACGAGCACCGGAACGACGGTCTCCGGGGTGAGCACCGTGAAGCCCTCGACCGCGACATCGTGCACGCCGACCAGGGAGAAGACGGTGCCCGGGACGATGTTGCCGCCGACGTAGCCGACCCGGACGGACCCGTCGGGTCCATTGACCGCGCGGAAGGTGATCGGCGCGCCGCTGCTGCCCGAGCGGGTCAGCGACACCGTCTCGGGATAGTCCCCCGGCTGGACCAGCACCGTCTGACCCGGCTGGGCGGCGGCGGCCGCGGCGGAGATGGTGCAGAAGGGCGCGTCGTAGCTGCCGTCCGCGCCCGACGCGCAGTCCTTGACGCTGACGTACAGCTCCGAGCCGGACGTCGTCGCCTGGGTGACCGGCGGGGGCGCCGCCACCGCGGGCGCCGTCGGCCCCACGAGGCCGAGGCCCGCCATCAGTGGTACGACCGCGAGCCGCGCAGGTCCATGTCTTCTCATCGACCGCCCCCGTGACGTGTGAACAGATGTGTGCCGCAGCAGCGTATACCGACGTCGACCGATCCGGTTGCCGCCGAACAGGCGGGTGTCGACCAGCCCGAAACGGCATCGGCCACCCGTCCGGGCGGACGAGTGGCCGGTGGCCGCTGCTGCCCACCCGGGTAGGCGATGAGCACGCGAGACGCGCATCGATCCCAGCAGCGCTGGACGGATCACGCCGAGCCACCGTTCGGCCGGCCGTGATCGGGTCCACCGACTTGATGCACGTGGGCCGATTGATCCGTTCCCTTGGCATTGTTGACGACATGACCGCGCTGATTCGATCACGTTTGACGGACTGGACCGTATTCGTACCGATCCTTGCGGTTGTGCTGCTCGTCCTCACCTGGGGTCGCGACCTCCCCGGGGTCGCGGTCGCGCTGGTGCCCGCCTTCCTGGCCGGCGCGGTGCTCGCGGCCGTCCACCACGCCGAGGTGGTCGCGCACAAGGTCGGCGAACCGTACGGCTCGCTGGTGGCGCCGTGGCGGTCACCGTCATCGCGCGACCGTCCTGCAGGGCGGGGTCCACCTGGTGCTGCTGGCCGCGTTCGTCTTCCTCGCCGCCAGCCCCTGACGAGGGGAAGCAATGCACAGCGGCCGCGCCCCTCGTCGGGGCGCGGCCGCTGTCGGACCAGGTCAGTACTGCGGTGTGATGAAGACGCCCGCCTGGTCGACGACCGTGTGGGTGGTGCCCGAGCTGCTGTTGTGCAGCTTCAGCCCGCCGTCGGTCCCGACGATGGCGAGGTTCGACGCGGTCTCGCCGGCCACGAAGTTGACGTTCGACACCGTCGGCCGCGCCTCGTCCGCCGGGTGCGCGATGAGGACTCCGGAGGCGGTCGGCCGGGTGACGGTCAGGTTCGCCACCACCGCGGCGGGCGTCACGCAGCAGGCCAGGTTGTTGGCGTACGGAGCGACGGTGATCGTCTCCCGCGGCTGGAGCGGCGTGGTGCCCCGGTTGTACACGCCCGTGCCGTCGCGGGTGTCGGCGATCCGCAGCGGACCGTTCGGCACGTAGCTCAGCTGGCCGTCCGGCCCGAAGTGGCCGGCCAGATCCGCGATCACGTGGGTGCTGCCGGAACTGGCGTTGTGGATGCTCACCTTGAGGTCCGTCACCGGCACGATCACCAGGTTCGGGATGGTCTGGCCGGTGACGAAGTTCAGGTTCGACGCGGTCGGCACCGCTGAGCCGTACGGAAAGACCTTCAGCACGCCGTTGGCCCGCGGCCCGGTAACTGTGACGTTGAGGACGACCGCGGTGGCGGCCGGGGAGACCTTGAGGTCCAGGTCGAGCAGCCGGGTGCTGTTCGGCGCGAGCGCGCCACCCGCGGTACGGGTGTCCAGCACCCGCTTCGGGGTGCCGACGGCGAAGCCCTGCCCGGCGGCTCCGTACCAGCCCTGGAGATCGGCGATGACGTGGACGGTCCCGCTGCCGCTGTTCCGGATCCTGATCTTCCCGTTGGTCATCGGCACGGTCGCCAGGTTCGGCACCGTCTCCCGGGCCACGAAGTTGACGTTCGACGCGCTCGGGGCGCCCGGGGCGTCCGGGTAGACGGTCAGGAACCCGGCGGCCGTCGGTTGGGTCACGGTCACGTTCAGGACGACCGCGCTGATGTCCGCCGCCGGTACCCCGCCGATGCTGTTGATCGGCAGCACCACCTCGGAGTTGGCCGGTACCGGGGTGGTGGTGGCCACCCCGATCGCCGACCGGGTGTCCAGCAACCGGATCGGTGCCATCGCCGTGTAGTGCGCGCCGAGCACCACGCAGGACGGCGAAGTGGCGCCGGCGCTGGACCGGAAGTCGCTCCAGTTGACGTGCACCCGCACGCAGGCGCTCCCCGCCCGCCGGAACCGGTGGTCCACGTCGAGTGACGACCGGGCGGTCCGCCAGAGGGGGGAGTCGTCGTACTTGTAGGCGAACCGGCCACCCGGTCCGTCGGTCGTCCACTGGAAACTCGTGCTGGCCCGGAGCTTGGTGTCGAGCGGGCCCGCGCCGATCGTCCGGTGCAGCGGCTCGGTCTTCGAGTTGGTCCCCTGGACCCGCTCGACCGCGCCCCGGTCGTGGAAGCCGTTGCCGGTGCCGGTGTTGTTCCAGGTCGGATCGTCGGCGTGAGGATTCCCGAACAGGTCGGTCGCAGGTACGCCACGCGCGGTCGCGTCGGCCGAGTCCACCGCCGGGGAGCTCTGCTTCAGCCGGATGTAGCCCCGGTCGCCGCCGGCCGCGAGGTCGAGCAGCGGGTCGGCGGCGATGTCGTGCCCGCCCTGACCGGTGGCGGCCCGGAAGCCGTCCAGCGTCGGGTAGGTGGTGCCGGCCCAGGCGTACGGGGCCCAGCCGGCGGTCGGGTCGATCAGGTTGTGGTGGCTGGTGGTCTGCGGCACCGACTCCGCCGACACCGCGATGGCCACCTCGGCCACCGGCTTGACGCACGCCCCCTGCTCGGCGTAGGGCTTCACGATGTTGTTGGCGATGACGGTGCCGGGCGAGGTGCCGGTGACGTCGATGCCGGGGCCGCAGTAGGCGACGACGGTGTTGTTGGTGACAGTGGTGCCGGGGGCGTCGGTGAACACCATGCGGCCGGCCGGCACCTGGTTGGCGACGACCGTCGTGCCGGTCACGCCCGCCTCGACGGCCAGCCCCACCTTGGCGAGGGTGAAGAACCAGTTCCGGCTGATCGTCACGTCCCGGGACACGCCGGTGATCCGTACGCCGAGCGGGCCGACCCCCTGGCGGACGGCCCCGCCGTCGAGGGTGACCCGGGACGAGCCGTCGACCACTACGACGGGCGCCGTGCCCGTGCTGTCGCCGTAGAGGGTGAAGCCCTCCACGACCACGTTGTGCACCTGACGGAAGCTGAAGATCGTGCCGGTGACGGAGGTGGTGTTGTAGCGGCCGACCCGGACCATCCCGTCGGGGAGGTTGACCGCGCGGAACGTGATCGGCGCCGCCTCGGTGCCGGACCGGGTGAAGGCGACGGTTTCCGAGTACGTCCCCGGCTGCACCAGCACCGTCTGGCCGGGCTGCACGACGGCGGCGGCGGCCGAGATGGTGCAGAACGGCGCCTGCGCGCTGCCGTCGCCGCCCGGCGCGCAGTCCGCGCCGCTGACGTGCAGCTCCGAGCCGGTCGAGGCCGCCGCAGCTGCGGTCGGCGCGGGCGCCGCGACGGCGGGTGCCGGCGGCGCCACCAGACCCGCGGCCCCGATCAGGGGTACGAGCGCGAACAGGGATCGGGCAGGTCTTCTCATGGACACCCCGTGACGATGAACGAATGACGTGCCGAGGCAGCGTACCGCGGTCGATATGGGGCGGACGGCCGCCGGACGGCGATGTGGACGGTGACACGGACGGGTTCGGCCCGCCCGTCCGGACGGGCGGGCCGAACCTCGGATCAGGAAGCCGGGGCGATGAAGTAGCCCGCCTGGTCGACGACGACGTGGGTGCTGCCGCTGCTGTTGTTGTACGCGGCGATCCGGCCGTCGGCGCCGACCTTCACCACGGCCAGGTTGGACGCGGTCTCCTTCGCGACGAAGTTGACGTTCGACGCGGTCGGCGCGGCCTGGCCGGCCGGGTACGCGGTGAGCACCCCTGCGGCCGTGGGCGCGGTGACGGTCAGGTTGAGCACCGCCGCCGTCGGCTGGGGACATCCGCCGTCGCACCGCTGACTCACCAGGACGCCGACCGACGCCTTCGCATACTTCGTGAACGGCCCGTCGTAGGGCTTGATCCAGCCGGTGCGGTTCCGGCTGTCGGCGATCCGGTGCGGTCCCTGCGGCAGGTAGGTCTGGTCGGCGCCCGACGCGGCCGAACCGAAGTACCCGGCCAGGTCGGCCACCACGTGGGTGGTGCCCGAACTGGCATTGCGGATCATCGCCTTGCCGGCGACGACCGGCACGATCACCAGGTTGGGGATCGTCTGCCCGGCCACGAAGTTCAGGTTCGAGGCCACCGGCACGGGCGACCCGTCCGGGTAGACCTTGAGAACGCCGCTCGCCGTCGGCTTCGTGACGGTGACGTTCAGGATCGCGGCCCTCGCGTCCACCGGCACCCTCCCCGACAGGTCCAACCGCCGCTCACCGTTCGCGGCCAGCGCCGCGCCGGTACGGGTGTCCAGCACACGGGTCGGGGTGAACGGCTTCAGGCCCGAGCCCTGCCGGCCGTAGAAGCCCTGCAGGTCGGCCACCAGGTGCACCGTCCCGCTGCCGGTGTTGCGCAGGCGGATGCGGCCGTTGGCCATCGGCACCGTGACGAGGTTCGGGACGGTCTCCCCGGCGACGAAGTTGACGTTCGACGACTGTGGCGCGCCCACGCCGTCGCCGTCCGGGTAGACGGTGATGAACCCGGCCGCGGTCGGCCTGGTGACCGTCACGTTGAGCACCACCGCGGTGATGTCCGCGGCCGGCGTGCCACTGATGCTGGGAATCGGAAGCACGATCTCGGAGTTCGCGGCGACCGGTGTGGTGGTGGCGGTGCCGACGGCCGCCCGGGTGTCGAGCAGCCGCGTCGGCGTCACCGGCTGGTAGAGCGCACCGACCGTGGTGCAGTGGTAGTAGGTGTATTCCGCCCCGTTCCGGAAGTCGGTGAAGCTGGTGTGCGTGGTGACGCAGGCCTGCCCACCCCGACGGAACGAGTGGTCCAGTGTCCGCGCGGCGGTGACCCGCCAGAACGGCTCGTCCCAGAACCGGTAGGCGATGGAGCCGCCCTCGCCGTCGGTCGGCCAGGCGTACTGGGGCGCGGCGATCGCGGTCACGGCGAGCGGGTCACTGCCCCGCTTGCGCTGGATGCCCACCTGACCGCCGTTGACGCCACCCTGGGCCTCCACCGCGCCCCGGTCGTGGTAACCCGGACCGGTGCCCGTGTTGGCGACGGCGGGGTTGTCGCTGTGCGGGTTGAGCAGCATGTCGGTGCGGGTGAGCCCCTTGGCGGCGGCGTTCGCCGAGTCGACCGCCGGTGAGGCCGGGTCGATCGGGAAGTACATCCGGGCCGCTCCCTGCCAGTTGCCGATGCGCGGGTCGGCGGCGATGTCGTGACCGCCCTGCCCGGTGGCGGCGCGGAACGACGGCAGGTCGGGGTAGCTGGTCCCGGCCCAGGAGTAGAGGGCGCCGCCACTGATCGGGTCGATCAGGTTGTAGTCGGCGACGGACCTCTCGGTGGACTGCGGGGAGACCGCGATCGCGGTGGCGTTCTCCGTGGTGGTGCAGGCCGCGCGGAGCCGGTTGGTGCGCACGACGTTGTTCTGGATCTCCACCCCGGGGGATGCTCCGGCCACGTCGATTCCCCGGGTGCAGTAGGTGAGCACCGTGTTGTTGGTGACCACCGTGCCGGGGACGTCGGTGGCGATCAGACCCCCGTAGTAGAGCTGGTTGTGGACGACGACACTGCCGGTGACGCCCGGGTCGATCCGCACCGCCGGCTGCGGAGTCGCGGCGACGTTGCTGAAGAAGCCCCGACTGATGGTGACGTCGCTGGACCCTCCGGTGATGCGCACGACCTCGGGGCCGCGCGAAACGGAGGCCGTGACGCCGTCGACGGTGACCCGGCTCGAGCCGTCGACCACGAGGGGCGTCTTTTCCGGCTGGGTCGCCAGCCGGAAGCCCTCGATCACGACGTCGTGCACTCCGGTCACGGTGAAGACCGTGCCGATGGTGGCGTTACCGTCGAGGCTGCCCACGTCGACCCGGCCCTCCGGCCCGTTGACGGCGCGGAAGGTGATGGGGGCGTCCGCCGTGCCCGAGCGGTTGAAGGTCACCGCCTCCGCATAGGCGCCGGGCTGCACCAGTACGGTCTGGCCCGGCTGGGCCACGGCCGCCGCCGCCGAGATCGTGCAGAACGGCGCGGTCATGCTGCCGTTGCCGCCCGGCGCGCAGTCCTTGTTGCTCACGTACAACTCGCTCGCCACCGCCTCGGTGACCGGCGCTGGCGCGGCGACCGCCGCGGGCGCCGCCGGGGCCACCAGGCCCGCACCGCCGACCAGTGGTACGACCGCGAGCCGTACCCACGCACGTCTGTCCATCATCCGCCCCCGTGACGAATCGATCATGCCTGGCCGGAGCGTATCGTGACGGACGCCGATGTGATCAGGGTCGGACGGGCGGCGCTCGTCGGCCGATCGGCCAGGCCCGGACGGCGCAGCGGCCGCATCCCGGTGTCGGGACGCGGCCGCTGCGGACCGGCGGTGACCGTCAGGCCGGGGCGATGAAGTACCCGGACTGGTCGACGATGGCGTGGGTGTCGCCGCTGCTGTTGTTGAACGCCGCAACCTGGCCGTTGGCGCCGACCTTGACCACGGCCAGGTTGGCGGCCGTCTCGCCGGCGACGAAGTTGACGTTCGACGCGGTCGGAGCCGCCTCGTCCGCCGGGTACGCGGTCAGCACCCCCGCGGCCGTCGGCCCGGTGACGGTCAGGTTCAGCACCGCGGCGGTCGGCCGGGGGCACTCGACGCCACAGCCCGTCTCGCTCTTCACCGTGACCGACGCCTTCTGGTACCTGCTCAGCTTGCCGGGGAAGACCCCCAGCCAACCCGAGCCGTCCCGGGTGTCGGCGATCCGGGTCGGCCCGTACGGCACGTACACCTGGTTGGCGCCCGACGCGGCCGAGCCGAAGTAGCCGGCCAGGTCGGCGACCACGTGCGTGGTGCCGGAGCTGGCGTTGCGGATCATCACCTTGCCGGCGACCACCGGCACGATCACCAGGTTGGGGATCGTCTGCCCGGCCACGAAGTTGAGGTTCGAAGCCACCGGCACCGGCGAGCCGTACGGGTAGACCTTCAGCACGCCGGCCGCGGTCGGCTTGGTGACCGTCACGTTCAGGATCGCCGCCGTCGCGTCGGCCGGAAGCCGGCCGGCGAAGTCCAGCTGCCGGTCGGCGTTCCCGGCCACCGGCGTCGACGTCCGGGTGTCCAGCACCCGCACCGGGCTGAGCGGCTTGAAGCCGGAGCCCTGCCGGCCGTGGAAGCCCTGCAGGTCGGCGACCAGGTGCACGGTGCCGCTGCTGGTGTTGCGGAAGCGGATGCTGTCGCCCATCGGCACGGTGACCAGGTTCGGCACGGTCTCGTTGGCGACGAAGTTGACGTTCGACGAGCCGGGCAGCGGGGTGCCGTCCGGGTAGACGGTGATGAAGCCCGACGCCGTCGGCCTGGTGACCGTGACGTTGAGGACCAGCGCGGTGATGTCCCGGGCCGGCACGCCGCCGACGCTCGGGACCGGCAGGACGACCTCGCCCTTCGGCGGCACCGCCGTGGTGGTGGCGGTGCCGATCGCCGCCCGGGTGTCCAGCAGCCGGGTCGGCGCCACCGGCGTGTAGGGCGCCCCGACCGTGGTGCAGTGGGAGTAGCTGTACTCGGCGGCGACCCGGAACCCGGTGAAGCTGGTCCGGGTCAGTACGCAGGCCGGACCGCCCCGGCGGAAGGAGTGGTCGCGGGTCCGGGCGTCGGTCACCCGCCAGAACTTCTCGTCGGCGAACTTGTACGCGATGGCGCCACCGTCACCGCCGGTCGGCCAGGCGTACTGCGGGGCGGCGATCGCCGTCACGGCGAACGGATCGCTGCCCCGCTGCCGCTGGATGCCGACCTGGCCGCCGATCACGCCGCCCTGCGCCTCGACCGCGCCCCGGTCGTGGTAGCCGGAACCGGTGCCGGTGTTGGCGACGGCGGGGTTGTCGGTACGCGGGTTGCCCAGCATGTCGGTGCGGGCGACCCCTTCGGCCGAGGCGTTGCCGGAGTCGACCGCAGGCGAGTTCGACTGCAGGGGGAACCACGACCGCATGACGGTCCGCTGGCTTCCGAGCAGCGGGTCCGCCACGATGTCGTGACCGCCCTGCCCGGTAGCCGCACGGAAGGCGGCCAGGTCCTGGTACGCCGTGTCGCCCCAGGAGTAGAGGGCCCCACCCGTGATCGGGTCGACCAGGTTGTAATCCAGCACCGTGCCGGCCACGGACGAGGCCGAGACCGCGATGGCGGTCGCGTTGGCCGGCGTGGTGCACGCCTGCCGGGCCCGGTTGGTGCGCACGATGTTGTTCTCGATCGACACCCCCGGCGAGGCCCCGGTCACGTCGATCCCCCGGACGCAGTTCGTCACGAAGGTGTTGTTGGTGATCACGGTGCCCGGCGCGTCGGTCACCCGCAGCCCGGAGTAGGAGAACTGGTTGCCGCTCACCACCACGCCGGTGACCCCGGCGTCGATCGCGAGGCCCGGATTGCCCGCGGGCAGGTTCCCCAAGTAGCTCCGGCTGACGGTGACGCCGTCCGAATCACCGGTGATCTGCACGGCGCCCAGCAGCGGACGCGACGCCAGAACGGCGGCCCCGTCGATGGTGATCCGGTCCGAGCCGTCCACCACCGCGGCGGCCTGGCCGCTACTGGTGACCAGGCGGAAGCCCTCGATCACGACGTCGTGCACCCCGGCGAGGGTGAAGACCGGGCCGGTCGCGGCGCTGCCGCTGACGTTGCCGACCGCGACCGAACCGTCCGGGCCGTTGACCGCCCGGAAGGTGATCGGCGCGCCCTCGACGCCCGAGCGGGTGAAGGCGACGGTCTCCGCATAGTTGCCCGGCTGCACCAGCACCGTCTGCCCGGACTGGGCCACCGCGGCCGCCGCCGAGATGGTGCAGAACGGCCGGTGCGCACTGCCGTCGCCGCCCGGCGCGCAGTACAAGTTGCTCACGTACAGCTCGTCGGCCACCGCCTGGGTGACCGGCACCGGCGCGGCGACCGCCGCGGGCGCCGCCGGACCCACCAGGCCCGCACCGCCGACCAGTGGTACGACCGCGAGCCGTACCCACGCACGTCTGTCCATCAACCGCCCCCGTGACAAGTCGATCATGTTGTGCGCGGAGCATATCGGGACGACTGCCGATTTCATCAGCGCCGATTGGTCGGTGCCCTCGCCCGTTCGGCCAGCGCCGCAACGGGGATGACGTGCGTCGCGCCGCCGCTCTTTGTGGAACGCGCTGATCTCCCCGCCGGCACCGATCTTGACGACGGCCAGGTTGGACGCGGTCTCCTTGAGCACCGAAGCTCTCGGCTTCGGGCAGGCCCCGTAGCAGGGATGCTGGCTCGACGTCACCGGGCGTCTGGTCGCCCCGACGCCCTCGACGAGGCTCAGTCGTGCCGTTCGGTGCGTTCGATCTCGGTGAACGCCGCCCCCAGGTAGCCCTCGACCGGCCGCCCGGTCACCGCGAGCAGATCGGCGACCAGCAGCGGGGCGTGCCGGGCGATCGCCGCCGGATCGGGCGGGGAGTCGTCCTCGCCCGGGTCGTACACGCCGAGCGCGGAGGCCAGCAGGACCAGCACCACGTGCGGGTCGACCTCCGGCCGCCACGGCACCGCCGCCCGGACGCAGTGCTCCAGCACCTGCCGGACGTCATCGCCGTCCAGCCCGTCCGGGTGGGTCTCCTCGAGCAGCAGCCGCACCACCGCGCCGAGGACCAGGCCGGACCGCTCGGCCCCGCCGAGCCGCGCGGTCGCCGCCTCGTACGCCGCACCGTCGCGGGCCTTCGCGGCCTCGACTGCGTCGGCGGCGGCGACGGCGATCTCGCGGGCCGATGCGGGCAGGTGTCGCCAGGTCACGCTCACCGGGCCAGCATGGCAGAGCCGACCGACAGCGCCGGTGGGCCGGAGGCTCAGCCCCCGGTCCGCCGTCCCCGACCCGTCCGGCCGGGCTCGACAACGCCACGGGCCACCAGCGGCGCGGCGACCAGGTGCGCGACGACCACCAGACTGAGCGGCACCGCCGACCGTTCCAGCCGTTCCCCCTGGCCGGCCGACGACAGGACGATGCCGGCACCGCAACAAAGGACGCCGGTGAGCAGGGCGCCGACCAGGGGCACCGCCCAGGGCCGGGGCAGGCGCAGCCCCCCGGCGACGAGCAGACCGAGGAGCAGAGTCGCCGGTAGGCCGATGCCCACCGTGAGGGAGACCTCGTCGCCGAGGGCCACGACACCGGACCCGTTGGCGGCGTCTGCCGCCGTTTCCGCCGCGAGTCGTGCATCGACCAACCGGCGGGCGTACGCCGCGGCGGCCAGCCAGGCGGCCGCGACGCCGACGCCGACGAGGGCGCCACGGGTGCCGTACGACAGCAACGTCCCCGTGGTCGAGGCCGGGTGACGGTCAGCGGTCATGCCGGAGGCTACCGCGAAGCCGGCCCTGCGACGTGTGTTCGGTCATGCCCGGGCCGGTCTCTGCGCGCAAGCGGCGGCAAAATGCGTCGCGCCCTGTCAGACCCGCTGGAAAGAATCGCGGCATGCTGCGCCGATCCCTCCCCCGCCGTCCGGAAGCCCGACGCATCCTGCTCGGCACCCTGCTGTCGGCGATCGGTCGCGGCCTCACTCTGCCGTTCCTGTTCATCTACCTGACCGACGTGCGCGGGCTCTCCGACCCGCGCGCCGGCCTGGTCATCGGCTGGTACGGCGCGGTCACCCTGGCGCTCTCCCCGCTGGGCGGGACGCTGATCGACCGGTTCGGCGCCCGCCGGGTGGTGCTGCCGTCCCTGCTCATCGAGGCGATCGGTACCGGGTCGCTCGCGCTGGTCGACTCGACCGCCTCCGCGTTCGGGGTGGCCACGGTGATCGCGATCGGCAGCTCCGCGATCTGGTCGGGGCAGAACACCATTCTCGCCTCGCTCACCGCCGACGACGAGCGGCAGCGGGTGTACGGGCTGAACTTCGCCCTGCTCAACCTCGGCATCGGCATCGGCGGCCTGACCTCCGGCGCCATCGTCGACGTCGCCCGACCGGTGACCTTCCAGGCGATCTACCTGCTCGACGCGCTCAGCTACCTGACGCCGGCGGTCATCCTGCTGACCCTGCCGCACGTCGGGCACCGGCTCGCCGCCGGCGCGGCGGGCGCGAAGACGGGCGGCGGGGGTTACCTCACGGTGCTGCGGGACCGCCCGTTCCGCCGCCTGGTGATCTTCGGGCTGGTGCTCACCACCTGCGGGTACGCCCAGATCGAGGTCGGTTTCACCGCGTACGCGGTCCGGGTGGTCGAGGTGACCCCGCGCGTCGTCGCCTGGGCACTGGCCGGCAACACTCTGATGATCGTGCTCTCCCAGCTGCTGGTGATCAGGCGGATGGAGGGGCGCAGCCGCACCGGAGGGCTCGCGGTGGTCGGTGCGGTCTTCGCGACCGCCTGGCTCACCCTCGGCGCGGCCGGGCTGATCGGCACCGGCAACGCCCTGGTGGCGGCGCTCGGCGTGGTGGCCTGCGCGGCGATCTTCGGGTTCGGCGAGACCATGCTGTCGCCGGTGATGCCGGCGCTGACCAACGCGCTCGCCACCGACGAACTGCGCGGCCGGTACAACGCGATGAGCTCGATGATCTTCGGGATCAGCGGGGTGATCGGTCCGGTCACCGCCGGCCCGCTGATCGGCGCCGCCGACGGCAAGGTCTGGGTCGCCGTCGTGGTGGGTGGCTGCCTGGCCGCCTCGCTGATCGCCCTCTCCCTGCGCCCCCTGCTCACCGCCATCCAGGACGGCCGGCCCGCCGCCACCGCCCACCGCACCCCCGAACCCACCCCCGCCTGACTCCCTGCACCGCCCCCCAGCCCGCGCTTCACCCGCGCCCCGCGCTTCACCACGCCGCGCCCACCCCGCCGCAAAAGCCGCCCACTTTCACGGAAAGCGTGGCTATTTGATGCGCCATAGCCACGCTTTCCGTGAAAGTGCGTGCGCGGCGCGACGGGGGCGGCGGCGCGGCGGGGGACGGCACGGCCGGGGGTGGCGCGGAGACCGGGGGCGGAGACGGGGACGGGCCCCGGAGCGGGTGCTCCGGGGCCCGTTCGTGGGCGGGGTCCTGCCGTCAGGCGGCGGGGACCTCGGCGGTGGTGCGGATGCGGTCCAGGGCCGGCGCGGAGACCGGCGAGGACGCGGTCAGGTACGCCACGAAGGCATCCAGGTCGATCATGCCGGTGACCTGGTTGGTGCCGCTCTTGAGCGCGGTGAACCCGTCACCGCCACCGGCCAGGAAGTTGTTCACCGTGACCCGGTAGGTGCCGGCGTCGGTGACCGGCACGCCGCCGAGGGTGAGGCTGCCCCGGACGACCCGGGTACCGGCGCACGGGTCGGCGGTGGTGCCGGTGGTGCCGTTCACGTCGACCGTGTAGCGGACCGCCGAGGACGGGTAGAGCGTCCGGCCGACGACGAACTGCTGCTCCAGCACGCAGTAGAGCTGCGCGCCGGTGAGGTCGAGCGTGACCAGGTTGTTGGCGAACGGCTGGACCGTGAACGCCTCCTCGTAGGTGACCTGGCCGGCGTCGAGGTCGGCGCGGACACCACCGGGGTTCATGAACGCGCCGAGCGCGCCCTGCTCGTTGTCGGTCGCCGCGAACTGCGCGTCGGCGATCACGTTGCCGAGCGGGGACTCGCCCTTGGCCGTACCGAACAGGGTCTCCTGCACGCGGTTGAGCGGCTCGGCGGTCTCGCCGACGACCTTGGTGGCGACCGGGCCGAGCGCCGTCTTGTAGCGGGTGATCAGCTCGGTCTGCGCCGCGTCCTTGGTGACGTCCCGGGTGACCACGACGTTGTTGGCCTTGGCGGTCAGCACGTCGCCGGTCTTCCGGTCGATCTGCAGGTCGATGTCGGTGACCAGGCGACCGAACGAGCTGGCGCTGGTGACCAGCTTGCCGTTGATCTCGCAGTTGTACGCCTGGTGGGTGTGTCCGCTGACCACCACGTCGATCGACGGGTCCATCCGGTTGGCGATGTCGACGATCGGGCCGGTGAAGCCCTTGCAGTCGTTGATGCCGCCGGTCGTGTCCTGCTGACCGCCCTCGTGCAGCAGCACGACGATGGACTCCACGCCCTGCGAGCGCAGGATGCGGGCGTACTTGTTGGCGGTCTCCGCCTCGTCGCTGAAGGTGAGGCCGGCGACGCCCTCCTGGGAGACGATCTGCGGGGTGCCCTCCAGGGTCATCCCGATGAAGCCGACCTTGACGCCGGCGACCTTCTTGACCGCGTACGGCGGCAGCAGCGGCTGGCCGGTGGCGGTCTTGAACGCGTTGGCGGAGAGGTACTGGAAGCCGGCGCCCGTGTACGGGGTGCCGTCCGCGCAGCCGTCGACCGGGTGGCAGCCGCCGTTCTGGATGCGCAGCAGCTCGTTGGCGCCCTCGTCGAACTCGTGGTTGCCGACGCTGGCGAAGTCCAGCCCGGCCATGGTGAGCGACTCGATGGTCGGCTCGTCGTGGAACGCGGCGGAGAGCAGCGGGGAGGCGCCGATCAGGTCACCGGCGGCGACCGTGATGGTGCGCTCCTGCTCCTCCTCGGTGGCGCCGCGCAGGGCGGCGAGCTGGGTGGCGAGGTATTCGGCGCCACCCGCGGGCTGACCGGCGATGGTGCCGCTGGAGCCGGTCGGCGGTTCGAGGTTGCCGTGGAAGTCGTTGAGGGCGAGCAGCTTGACGTCGACCGGCTTGGGGCCGGCCTCGGCCTGGCTCGGGTTGACGGCGACCGTGCTCAGCGCGGCCGCGGCGAGTGCGGTCAGGCCGATGGCGGCCCGACGCATCCCGGGGACGGACATGGAACTCCTCGTGAGGTTCGGCGTTGGACGCGGCACGGGCGATGGTTCGCCCGGCCACCCTGATCCGTGCCGTGACAGGGGGCGATCGCGGATGGCGGCGGTCGGGGGTCGCCGCTCCGTCAGGGACAGCCTCTCATCTCCGCCACCGCCGGGCGACTGGGGAAGTCGAACAGACCTGCGGATACGTGAGGTGACCCGACCTGGACGTTCGGACCATTCCGACATGACGGGTAGGTGAAGGCAGTCCGGCGGTCGGCGTCGGATTCGCGTCGGTGGCACCGACCAGGATGGGAGACGACGACGAGGAGAGGATCCACGGATGACTGACGCGACCCTGGCGGTGGGCACGGTGCGCTCCGCCGACGGCACGACCATCGCGTACGAGCGCAGCGGCGACGGGCCGGCGATCGTGCTGGTGGGCGGCGCGTTCAACGACCGGACCACCAGCCGCGCGGTGGCCGCCGCGCTGGCCGAGGACTTCACCGTGTTCGGGTACGACCGGCGCGGCCGGGGCGACAGTGGCGACACCGCCCCGTACGCGGTGCAGCGGGAGATCGAGGACCTGGCGGCGCTGATCGGCGCGGCCGGTGGCACGGCGTACCTCTACGGGATCTCGTCCGGCGCGATCCTCGCCGCCCTGGCGGCCGCCGCCGGGCTCCCGGTCGCGGGGCTGGCCCTCTTCGAACCGCCGTTCCGGGTCGGGCCGCACGACGGGTCGGGCGTGGCGCTCGCGCCCCGGCTGGCCGAGCTGGTGTCGGCGGGCCGGCGGGGCGACGCCGTCGAGTGCTTCCTGCGCGACGCGGTGGGCCTTCCCGCCGATCAGGTACGCGGCATGCGTGACCAGCCGATGTGGCCCTGGCTGGAGATGATGGCCCCGTCCCTGGTCCACGACGCCACCGTCAGCGGGGACGGCAGTCTTCCCGCCGACCGGCTCGCCACCATCACCGCGTCGACGGTGGTGCTGGACAGCACGGGCAGCCCGCAGTGGCTGCGCGACGCGACGGTCGCGACCGCCGAGGCGGTGCCGGGTGCCCGGCGGGTGAGCCTGGAGGGCGGCTTCCACGAGGTGCCCGCCGACCGGCTCGCCGCCGAGCTGCGCCGCCTCCTGCTTGGCTGACCGGCCGCAGCGCCGGCCACCGGCCGAGGGGCGATCGGCCAAGGCGTGGACGACCGCCCCGGGCAGGGGTGGCGGCTCCCGGTGCGGAGGAGCCGGCGCCCGCTGCCCGGGGCGGCCGGATGGCGTGCCGGATCCCGCCCCTTATCGGGATACCGGCAGCCGGGCCTGCGTGCAGGTCGGTGGCCCGCCCGGTGGGTGGTCAGCAGTCGGGCCGACCTCGGGGGTCGGCCACGGAGTGGGCCGAGGCTATCGATGCCGTTCGGCGATTGTGGACCGTGAAACCTCTGCCGAGGCAAACAGGTCCGCGAGTCCGGTGGGTCGAGACTGGACGGTGACCGGGGTCGGCGCGATCGTCGGCCCCGGAGCAGCCCTTCCGCCGACGCCGGCCCGCCGACCGGCCGGCGACGCAGCCCGATCGGCGCGCCGCCCGCCGGCTGCCCGACGGTGCTCAGGTCATCGTGCCGGCACGCCCGCCACCAGGTCGGTCAGGTCGGCCTGGGTCCAGTGCCCGGTCACGCCGGGGCGGTCGGCCAGGTAGGCGACGGTCCGCCCGACCGACCAGCCGTGCGCCGCCCGCAGCCCGGCCGCGATCATCCCCAGGTAGACCGGTGCCGGCGCGGTCCACTCCACCTCGCCCGCCCGCCAGGGCGCGGTGAAGGTCAGCATCGGCACCCCGTCGCGCACGCCGACCCGCAGCAGCGTCTCGTACCGGCCGGGGCCGAGGGTGGCCCGTCCGGCCTCGACGGCCACGGCGATCAGGTCGAGGTCGGCGCCGGGCGGGCGGTACATCTCCTGCGCGGCGATGTCGGCGAACTGCCCGGCGGTGAGCAGGTAGCCGCGCGTCGCCGCCGTGCCCGGCAACTCGGGGTCGTAGAACGCCATCCCGCCCGTCCAGGCCCGGGACTCCCCGGCGAAGTAGACGCCGCCGGGGACCAGCACCGGTTCCGTCCGGCGCGGTGGCCGGCAGTCCCGACAGCCGGGGTACGACCGCAGCCCGCCGGGTGGCCGGCCACCGGCGAGGTACCAGCCGAGCCGTGCCGGATCCATGTTCGACCCGTACGCGACGTACCAGAGGAGCCGCACCCGGCGGAGGTCAGTAGCCGCAGGTCTGACCGGCGGCGTGGCTGACCTGCACGGTGTGGGTGACGCAGCCGCCGTCGTCCACCGCGTGCAGCAGGAAGGCGGTCGGCTCGTCGACCCAACCGATCTCGTCGTCGGCGCGCATGGTCAGCGACGCCTGCCGCCAGGTGCTCGGCGCGACGGTCAGCACGGTGCCGGCGTACCCGGTGGTCACCGGGCGGTGCAGATGGCCTGCGGCGACGCGTACCACGTGGGGGTGTCGGCGGACGACCTCGGCGAGCGCGTCTCCGTCGGCGAGCCGGACGGCGTCGGCGGCCGGGACGCCGACGGCGACCGGCGGGTGGTGCAGGCAGACCAGGGCGGGCACGTCCGGGCGGCCGGCCAGCACCCCGTCGAGCCAGCCGAGCTGGTCCTCGCCGAGCCGGCCGCCGCCCTCCCCCGGGGTCAGTGAGTCCAGCACCACGACGGTCACGTCCGGGTGGTCGACGTGGTAGTACGCGGAGAAGCCACCGCCCAGGTACGGGGTGCCGCCGAAGGCGTCCAGCAGCGACTCGCGGTCGTCGTGGTTGCCGGCGACCAGGTGCACCGGCAGCGGATACCGGCCGATCACCTCGCGCAGCACCGCGTACTCGTCGGGGCGGCCCTGGTCCACCAGGTCGCCGGTGATCACCACGCAGTCCGGGCGGGGGCGCAGCGCCAGCACCCGGCCGAGCGCGCGGTGCAGGCCGGCGGCCGGCACGGCGCCGAGCACGCCGGTGGTCAGGTGCGGGTCACTCAGCTGGGCGATGAGCATGGCTCCTCCACTGCGACCGGGACCTTCACGCTAACCCGGCGAGCCGTCGCGGGCGGGCCCGTCGCGCAGCCCACAGGCCGTGTCCACAGCCTGTGGATGGCACATGTGTACGAACGCCAGATGATCTTTCGCGTGGCGGACCGCCATCGGCTGAGTACGCTTGATCGCAGCCCCGGCGCCGGCCGGGCCCACCCCCACCTGGAAGAACGTGGATCACGAGCGACTCGTCCGCGACGTCACGGTCCGCCTGCCGATGGCGTCGACCGCCGTCGAGGCGTGCCAGTGGACCGTGACCGCGCTCGCCCGGTACGCCCCCGCGACGATCTCCGTCCTGCTCCAGGTCCACGACCGGCTGCGCTGCGTCGCCGCCACCGGGTCATGGCAGGTCTTCTCCACCGTGCCGCCGAAGTCCGGCATCGTCGGCCGGGTCTACGCCTCCGCCGAGGGGGCCACGGTGCCCGACGTCACCGCCGACCCGGACTACCTCCCGCTGCGCCCGGACGTGACCGCCGAGATCTGCGTACCGGTGCTCGACCCGGCGGGCCGCCCGATCGGGGTGCTCGACCTCCAGTGGAGCGGGCCGGCCGAGCTGGGGCGGTGGCGGCAGACCGCGGAACGGCTGGCCGGCCGGTTGGGCGCCCGGATCGTGGCCCTCGGCGGGCCGCCGGCCGAAAGCCGCAGCGAGAAGCTGCTGCGACACGCCACCGCGTTCACCGCCGCCCCGACCGGGCGGGACCTGATGGCCGCGGCCCTCACCGCGGCCCGGGACGTCGCCACCCTCTCCTGCGCCGTGCTGGTGCTCACCGGCCGGGGCGGCCCCCGCCTCGGCGACCCGACCGGCGCACCGGGCGAGTTGGAGTCGCGCATCCGGGCCGAGCTGACCGAGGCCGGGGCCGGACCGCTCAGCCGGATGGTGGCCCGGGTCCACCGGCACGGCACCGCGTACACGCTGGGCGAGGCGGGTCATCCGCCCACGGACGAGTACGCGCCGCTGGCCCGGGCCGGGGTACGCACCCTGGTGTCGGTGCCGTTCGGCCGGTCCGACGCGGGCGGGGTGCTGCTGGTCGCCGACGAGCGGCTGCTGCGGCCCGACCCGACCACGGTCAACCTGATCGAACTGCTGGCCGGGCAGGCCTGGGGTGCGCTGGACCGGCTCCGTACGCTGGCCCGGCTCCGCGAGCAGGCCAGCTCCGACCCGCTCACCGGGCTCCGGCACACCGGGCCGTTCGGCCAGCGGATCAGGGCGGCCACGCCGGGCCGTACCGCCCTGCTCGCCATCGACGTGGACGGGTTCAAGACCGTCAACGACACGTACGGCCACCAGGCCGGCGACCGGCTGCTGGTCGGACTGGCCCGGGCGCTGGAGGGCGCGCTGCGCCAGGGCGACGAGCTGTACCGGGTGGGTGGCGACGAGTTCGTCGCGGTGATCGAGGTGAGCCGCCCCGAGGAGGCGGTCCGGATCGCCGAGCGGCTGACCGAGGCCGCCCGACGTACCGGGCGCACCATCAGCGTCGGCGTGGCCCTCCCTCAGCCCGGCGAATCCGCGGAACTCACCCTCCGCCGCGCCGACCAGGCCCTCTACGCGGTCAAACGCCACGGCCGCGACGGCGTCCGCCTAGCCGCCGCCTGACCCACCCCCGTCGACGCCGCGCCGCACCCCGTCGACTTCCCGCCGCACTTTCAGAGAAAGCGGCCCTATCCAGGCGCGGATAGGGCCGCTTTCTCTGAAAGTGGCCGCCCTCGGGTGGGGGTCCGGTGGAACGGGGCACGGTGGGCGGGCCGCCGGTGGGCGGGGTGGTGTGGAATGCCCGAGGCCCGGGGGGGTGGGTCAGGGGCGGGTGAGGTCCTTGGCGAGGAGTTCGGCGATCTGGGCGGTGTTCAGGGCGGCGCCCTTGCGGAGGTTGTCGCCGGTGACGAAGAGGTCCAGGGCGCGCGGGTCGTCCAGGGCGCGGCGGATCCGGCCGACCCAGGACGGGTCGGTGCCGACCGCGTCGATCGGCATCGGGAACTCGCCGGCGGCGGGGTCGTCGACCAGGATCACGCCGGGGGCGTTGCGCAGCGCCTCCCGGGCGCCCTCGGCGTCCACCTCGGTGGCGAAGACCGCGTGCACGGCCACCGAGTGGCCGGTCACCACCGGCACCCGTACGCAGGTCGCGGAGACCTTCAGGTCGGGCAGCCCGAGGATCTTGCGCGACTCGTTGCGGATCTTGATTTCCTCGGACGACCACCCGAAGTCGACGAGCGACCCGGCCCACGGCACCACGTTGAGTGCCAGCGGCGCGGGGAACGGGCCGAGTTCGTCGCCGACCGCCTGGCGCACGTCGCCCGGGCGGGAGCCGAGCACCCGGTCCCCGGCGATCTTGCCGAGCTGGAGGTGCAGCGCGTCCACGCCGGCCTGACCCGCCCCCGACACCGCCTGGTACGAGGAGAGCACCAGCTCGCGCAGGCCGTACTCGCGGTGCAGCGGGGCGATCGCCACGATCATCGCGAGCGTGGTGCAGTTCGCGTTGGCGATGATCCCCTTGGGCCGGTTGCGCACCTGCTCAGGATTGATCTCCGGGACCACCAGCGGCACGTCGCGGTCCATCCGGAACGCGCCGGAGTTGTCGACCACGACCGCCCCGCGAGCCACCGCGACCGGCGCCCACTCGACGGAGACCTCGTCCGGCACGTCGAACATGGCGACGTCGACGCCGTCGAACGCCTCCGGGGTGAGCGCGCGGACGGTCAACTCCTCGCCCCGGCAGCGCACCTTGCGCCCGACGGAGCGTTCCGAGGCGAGCAGCCGGATCTCGCCCCAGACGTTGCGCCGGGAGGAGAGCAGCTCGCACATCACGGTCCCGACGGCGCCGGTCGCCCCGAGGACGGCGAGCGTGGGCTGCGCCGACACGGGCGCTACCGTCCCGTCCCCGCGTAGACCACGGCCTCGGAGTCGCCGCCCAGCTCGAACTGGTCGTGGATGGCCCGGACCGCCTTGTCGAGGTCGGTGTCCCGGCAGACCACGGAGACCCGGATCTCCGACGTGGAGATCATCTCGATGTTGACCCCGGCCGCGCCGAGCGCGGCGAAGAAGCCGGCCGCGACACCGGGGTGCGACCGCATGCCGGCGCCGATCAGCGACACCTTGCCGACGTGGTCGTCGTAGAGCAGGCCACGGAACTTGACGACTTCCTGGATCTTGCTGAGCGCGGCCATCGCGGTGGGGCCGTCGGTCTTGGGCAGCGTGAACGAGATGTCCGTGCGCCCGGTGCCCTCGGTGGAGACGTTCTGCACGATCATGTCGATGTTGATCTCGGCGCCGGCCACGGTGTCGAAGATCCTGGCGGCGGCACCCGGCTCGTCGGGCACGCCGACAATCGTGATCTTGGCTTCACTGCGGTCGTGGGCGACCCCGGTGATCAGTGCCTGTTCCACGGGAAGGTCCTCCATCGATCCGGTGACCATGGTGCCGGTGTTGGTCGAGTATGACGAACGGACGTGGATCGGCAACCCCGCGCGCCGCGCGTACTCCACGCTGCGCAGGTGCAGCACCTTGGCGCCGCAGGCGGCCAGCTCCAGCATCTCCTCGTAGGTGATCTGCTTGATGTGCCGGGCGTTCGGCACGATCCGCGGGTCGGCGCTGAAGATGCCGTCCACGTCGGTGTAGATCTCGCAGACGTCGGCGCGCAGTGCGGCGGCGAGCGCGACGGCGGTGGTGTCCGAGCCGCCCCGGCCCAGCGTGGTGACGTCCTTGGTGTCCTGCGAGACGCCCTGGAAGCCAGCGACGATCACCACCGCGCCCTCGTCGAGCGCGCCCTTGAGCCGGCCCGGGGTGACGTCGATGATCCGCGCCCGTCCGTGTACCGAGGTGGTGATGACACCGGCCTGCGAGCCGGTGAACGAGCGGGCCTCGTACCCCAGGTTGTGGATGGCCATCGCGAGCAGCGCCATGGAGATCCGCTCGCCGGCGGTGAGCAGCATGTCCAGCTCGCGGCCCGGCGGCAGCGGGCTGACCTGGTTGGCCAGGTCGAGCAGCTCGTCCGTGGTGTCGCCCATCGCGGACACCACCACCACCACGTCGTCGCCGGCCTTGCGGGCGGCGACGATCCGCTCCGCCACCCGCTTGATGCGCTCGGCGTTGGCGACGGAGGACCCGCCGTACTTCTGCACCACGAGTGCCACGACGGTGCACTCCCTCCCAGCGACGACCCTGAGCGTGCCGACGCCGCCGGTCGAGTGGTCCGGCGGCGCGTGTCAGACCTGTCCAGGGTATCGGGCGGTACGCGAGGACGGGTCGGGCGATCCCACCATCCGGCGGAAGCGGCCGGTCGACGCCCTGCCCAGGGCGGTCGCCGCCGCTCGCCGACACGCCGGTCGTCGTCGGCGGCACGGGTCCGTGGGCGGCGGGCGGGCGGCGCAGAATGACCCGGTGCCTGCCCATCTGCGCCCGACGTGCCGGTCCACCGGCGTCCTGGTCCTGCTCCTGCCGGCGCTCCTCACCGCCTGCACCGCCGACCGGCCGGCCCCGCCACCCACCGCCGGTTCCGCCGACCCGGCACCGGCCGGGGTGGACGCGGCCCGGGACGAGCTGGCCGCGCTGGCGGCGGCGGCGCGGGACCGCCACCTGACCGCCCGCTACACCTTGACCGGCACCGACGGGCCGACCCGCGACGTCACGGTGACCAGCGCGGCGGACGGCACGTGGCGGGTCGACGTCCCGGGGGGTGCGCTCGGCGGCACGGTGGACGTCTCGCTGGCCGCCACCGCCGACGGGCTCTTCCAGTGCGGCCTGCCGTCGGCCGGCCGCCCCGAGTCGGCCAGCTGCGTCCGCCTCGGCGACCGGGACGACGCGGTGCCGCGCCGGCTGGATCCCCGGGTGCAGCACCCGTTCACCGACTGGCTGGAGGTGCTCACCGACCGGCGCACGCCGCTCGCGGTCTCCCCCGCCACCGCGCCGGCCGGCGTGGCCGGCACCTGCTACGCGGTGGAGACCACCTCCGCCTCGCTCAACCCGCCGCTGGACGTCGGGATCTACTGCTACGAGCCGGACGGGACGCCCACCCACGTCCGCGCCGCCCTCGGCACGCTCACCCTGGCCGGGCCGCCCGGGCCGGCACCGGCCACCGCGCCGCTGGCCGGGCCGGTGGTGAACGCCGAACCGCTGGGCCTGGAGGCAGCCGAGCCGAGCGACAGCACGGGCGCGGGAACGCCCTGACCCGGCGCGGCGTTACGGGTGCGATTGACCACATTTGCCCCCACCCGCCCATCGGGGCGAATCGCCCATACGAGACGCTCTTCGCATGGTCGACCTCACCCCGCTGCTCGCCTTCCGCTGGAGTCCCCGGGCCTTCGACCCGGCCGCCGAGCTGACCGGGGAGGAGGCGTCCTCGCTGCTGGAGGCCGCCCGCTGGGCCCCCTCGACGGGCAACGCCCAGCCCTGGCGGTTCGCCCTCGGCCACCGCGACGACGAGACCTGGAAGCGGACCCTGGTCAGCCTCCCGGAACCCGACCAGCGCTGGGCCCGGCACGCCGCCGCCCTGGTGGTGGGCGCGCACGCCGGCACCGACCCGGAGCGGGCCGCGTACGACCTGGGGCAGGCGATGGCCCACCTCACCGTGCAGGCCACCGCGCTCGGCCTGTACGTGCACCAGCTCACCCGCTTCGACCGCGCCGCGCTCTGCGCCGACCTCGACCTGCCACCCGCCGTACGCCCGCTGGTGGTGGTGGCGGTGGGCCGACTCGGCGACCCGCTCGACCTGCCCGACGAGCTGCGCCGGCGAGAGACCGCATTGCGCCGCCGACACCCGGTGCACGCCCTGCTGCTGCGCTGAGCCATCCGGCGCCACCCGCTGACCGGCCGGAGGGAGAACCGTCGTCGGGCGTCACTCTCCCCGCCTGGCCCGCAGCAGCACCGCCGCCGCGCCGGTTCCCCGGTAGAGCACGTGCCGCCCCTGCCGGACCCGGGAGACCAGCCCGGCGGCGTGCAGCGCGGCCAGGTGCTGGGAGACGTTTCCCGCCGACATCCCGGTCCGCCGGGCCAGGTCGCTGGTGGTGGCCCCGCTGTCGAGCAGCCGGAGCAGCGCCGCCCGGCCCGACCCGATCACCCGGGCCAGCGGGTCGCCGGGCGGCGCCGGGGCCGCCTCCCAGAGGGTGGCCACCGCCCGCACCGGGTACGTCCCGCCGGGCGGCGAGTCCTCCAGCAGGTTCCACAGCACCCGCTGGGGCGTGAAGATCCCCGGGTTCAACGCGATACCGCGACCGCCCAGGTGGAAGTCGAGCCGCCACGGGTCGTCGCTGACCACCCGGTCACCGGCCCAGCGCACGGTGGGGTGCAGCCCGGCGAGGGCCAGCCCGGCACCGCCCTCGGCGAGTTGGCTGCCCCGGTGCGCGATGTCCGCCTCCAGCAGCGCCCGCATCCTCGGCCAGTCGGGGGCGATGGCCACGTCGTGCCAGACCCGCAGCGCGGTGACCAGTGCCGGCAACATGGCCTTCGGGTCGGTACGCAGGGCCTGGCCGAACGGACCGAGCGGCCGTTTCGGGGTGGTGGCCAGCAGGTCCCGCACCACCACCGCCGGCGGCGTCGCCCTGACCTGCTCGAGGCTCTCCTCGAACTCGACGTCCGGGCCGGGCGGGGGTGGCGTGAGGAAGTCGGGCAGCCAGGCGCGCGGGCGGGTCAGCTCCCGCAGGGGGCCCACCGCGACGGCCACCTCCGGGCGTGCGACGAACGTCCGGGCCCGGTCGATCCAGGGCAGGTGCAGGGCGTTGCGGATCGGGTCCCGCAACACCCACAGGCTGGAGACCGTCTCCCACACCGGAGAAACGCCGAACCGCACCCCGGCGACGTCCGCCGTCTCGAACCGCAGCTGCGACATCCTCCACCCCCGTCGAGAATTCGGCCCAGCCTAAAAGGCTCGACCCGTCGGTGGGGGGCACGGTTTGCTCGACGGCCATGGGGACCAGCGACACCATCCGCACCGCCGTCCGACACGTCGTGCCACCCGCCGGCCTGACTCGCGCCCTCGCCGTGCAGGCGATGGTCTACGCCGTCGGCAGTGGCCTCTTCCAGGCCGGCAGTGCGGTCTTCTTCACCCGCGCGCTCGGGCTCAGCGCCACCCAGGTCGGGCTCGGCCTGTCCATCGCGGCCGGGGTGTCGCTGCTCGGCACCGTGCCGCTCGGCGGGCTCACCGACCGGTACGGCCCACAGCGGGTCTGGCTGGCCGGCCTGGTGCTCGACGCGGCGCTCTTCGCGGCGTACCCGTTCGTGGGCGGTTTCGCCGGATTCCTCGCGGTGGTGGTGACGCTGGCCGCGGTGGACGCCGCCACCGGGGTGGCCCGGCAGGTCTACTCGATCAACGCGCTGCCGCCGGCCGAGCGGGTCACCGCGATGGCGTACCAGCGCTCGTCGCTGAACGTCGGATTCGGGCTCGGGGCGGTGATCAGCGGCATGGTGCTCGCGGTGGACACGATGGCGGCGTACCGGGGGATGGTCTGGTTCATCGCGGCGGTGTTCCTGGTCACGGCGGTCTTCGTCCGCCGGCTTCCCCGGCTGCCCGAGGTGGCCCGGCCGGCGGAGCCGATGAGCCGGCTGGCCGTGCTCCGGGACCGCCCCTTCATGGCGGTGTCCCTGCTCTCCGGGCTGCTCACCGCGCACCAGACGCTCTACCTGACGGTGCTGCCGTTGTGGATCCTGAGCCACACCGACGCCCCGAAGACGGTGATCGCCGGGCTGGTGCTGCTGAACACGATCCTGATCGTGCTGCTCCAGGTACGGGCCAGCCGGGGCGCCGACACCACCTCCGGCGCGGCCCGGGCGTCCCGCCGGGGTGCCCTGCTGATCGCCGGTTTCTGCCTGGTCCTACCGCTCTCCGGGGTGACCCGCGGCGGGCTCACGGTGGTGGTGCTGGTGGCCGCCGCGACGCTGCTCATCGTGGCCGAGTTGATCGAGTCGGCGGGCACCTGGGGGCTGACCGCCACCCTGCCGCCGGCCGCCCAGCGCGGCGCGTACGTCGGGGCGTTCCGGCTCGGCACGCAGTTGCAGTACCTGATCGCGCCGGCCGGGCTGACCGCGCTCGGCGTCGCCACCGGCGGTTGGGGCTGGTACCCGACCGCGGCGCTCTTCGTGATCATCGGGTTGGCCGTGGTACCTGTGGTCGCCTGGGCTGAGCGGACGCCGCGCCTCGGCGAGACCGCTTCGGAGCCGGCGGAGAGGGCCGTGACTCCGATCCCATAGTCCGGACCTGCCTTCCCACCCCCCGTCTCACCACGTAGGGTGACCCTGTCATGTGGCAGGCGTACCTCCTCCTTGGTCGCCGCGACGAGGCCTGACCGGCCGGCACCTCGTCGCGGAGTCGAACCGCGCCGTCCAGCACATCCGAACTTCCCCTCGGCACCGCCCGGGCATCGTCGCCCGGCACCCGCCGACACCTTCCGATTGCTGACGCCCGACATGACCCACGGGAGCACTCCGCCATGGCTCAACCCGCCACTGACGCCGAGACCGATCCGATCGCCCGGCAGCGCCCCAGCCGGATGCCGTTCCACCGCTACCAGCCGTACCAGCAGCAGTTCCGGATCGACCTGCCGGACCGCGCCTGGCCGACCCGGCACGTCGACGTCGCGCCCCGCTGGTGCGCGGTCGACCTGCGTGACGGCAACCAGGCCCTGATCGACCCGATGTCCCCGGAGCGCAAGCGCCGGATGTTCCAGCTGCTGGTGCAGATGGGCTACAAGGAGATCGAGGTCGGCTTCCCCTCAGCCAGCCAGACCGACTTCGACTTCGTCCGGCAGCTGATCGAGCAGGACCTGATCCCGGAGGACGTCACCATTCAGGTGCTCACCCAGTGCCGGGAGCACCTGATCGACCGGACCTTCGAGTCGCTGCGCGGCGCGCGCCGCGCGATCGTGCACTTCTACAACTCCACGTCGACGCTCCAGCGCCGGGTGGTCTTCGGGCTGGACCGCGACGGCATCACCGACATCGCCACCCAGGGCGCCCGGCTGTGCCAGAAGTACGCCGAGATCCACACCCCGGACACCGAGATCCACTACGAGTACTCGCCGGAGTCGTACACGGGCACCGAACTGGAGTACGCGCTGGAGGTCTGCGCGAAGGTCATCGAGGTGGTCGACCCGACCCCCGACCGCAAGCTGATCGTCAACCTGCCGGCCACCGTCGAGATGGCCATGCCGAACGTGTACGCCGACTCGATCGAGTGGATGCACCGGCACCTGCCCCGGCGGGACAGCCTGGTGCTGAGCCTGCACCCGCACAACGACCGGGGCACCGGGGTCGCCGCCGCCGAGCTGGGCCTGCTGGCCGGCGCCGACCGGATCGAGGGCTGCCTCTTCGGCAACGGCGAGCGCACCGGCAACGTGGACCTGGTGACGCTGGGGCTCAACCTGTTCTCCCAGGGCATCGACCCGATGATCGACTTCTCGAACATCGACGAGGTCAAGCGGGCCGTCGAGTACTGCAACCAGCTGCCGGTGCACGAGCGCCACCCGTACGCGGGCGACCTGGTCTACACCGCCTTTTCGGGCTCGCACCAGGACGCGATCAACAAGGGCTTCGACGCGCTGGCCGTCGACGCGGCGGCCGCCGGGGTGCCGGTCGACCAGCAGCAGTGGGCGGTGCCGTACCTGCCGATCGACCCGAAGGACCTGGGCCGCACCTACGAGGCGGTCATCCGGGTCAACTCGCAGTCCGGCAAGGGCGGCGTCGCGTACATCATGAAGAGCGAGCACCAGCTCGACCTGCCGCGCCGGCTCCAGATCGAGTTCTCCGGCGTGGTCCAGCAGGTCACCGACCACGACGGCGGCGAGGTCGACCCGGGCACCATGTGGGAGATCTTCGCCCGGCACTACCTGCTCGACCACCAGAGCGACCCGGCCGTCACGCTGTCCGGCTACACGATCGGCACCGTCGACGGCAAGGTCGAGATCGAGGCCGAGGTGGAACTCGGCGGGGAGCGCCGCGCGCTCGCCGCGGTCGGCAACGGCCCGATCGACGCGTACGTCAACGCGCTCCAGTCGGTCGGCGTCGCGGTACGCGTGCTCGACTACCACGAGCACGCGCTCTCCTCCGGTGGTGACGCGCAGGCCGCCGCGTACGTCGAGTGCGACGTCGACGGTCGGACGGTCTGGGGCGTCGGGATGGACGCCAACATCGTCACCGCCTCGGTGAAGGCGGTCACCAGCGCGGTCAACCGCGCCCGCGGCTGAGGTGCCACGGCAGGGTCCGGCTCCGGTCGGGCCCTGCCGCGCGCGCCCGGTCAGACCGGGGTGACCCCGGCCGACCAGCCGTCGCCGAGCACCACCGCCTGGGCGACGACCACCCGCCCGCCGTCGAAGGTGATGGCCGGGGAGCCGTGCAGCCGGTAGCCGTCGGCCAGCGCCGCGCTGACCCGGCGGCAGAAGTCGGCGTCGTCCGGCCCGGTCAGCAGCCGGTAGCGCAGCCGGTCGTCATGATCGTCCATCCGCCGACCGTAGCAACCGGTCCGGTGGGTCGGGGCGGCAGCGAGGGCGCGGCTACGACGGCGGGGCCGGCCGGGGCGGCCGGTGCACGAGCAGGCCGGCCGTCACCGCGCCGGCCAGCAGCAGCCCGACGCACCAGGCCAGCGCGCCCCGGTACGCGTGGGTCAGCTCGGCCGGCTGCTCGTACCCGGTGCCGGAGAGGCCGACCAGCAGCGGCAGCGCGGCCACCGCGAGCAGGCCGCCCGCCCGGGACGCGGCGTTGTTGAAGCCGCTCGCCACCCCGGCGAACCGGTCCGCGACGGCGGCCAGCACCGACGCGGTCAACGGCGCCACCACCAGCGTCAGCCCCAGCCCGAAGAGGAGCACCCCGGGCAGCACGTCCACCCAGTACGACGTGCCCGGGCCGACCCGGCGCAGCAGCAGCAGGCCGGCGGCGGCGATCACCGGGCCGACGGACAGCGGCAGCCGGGGGCCGATCCGCGCCGACAGGGCGCCGGCCCGGGCCGAGCCGACCAGCAGCAGCACGGTCATCGGGACGGTGGCCAGCCCGGTGCGGACCGCGGACCAACCGACGACGTTCTGGAGGTAGACGGGGAAGAAGAAGGTGAAGCCGCCGAGCGCCGCGTAGACCACCACGGTGAACAGGTTGAGCGCCGAGAAGAGGCGGCTGGTGAACAGCCCGGTGGGTAGCATCGCCGCCTCCCCCCGGCGCCGCTCCACCAGCACGAAGGCCACCGCGCCGAGGACGCCGACCAGCGCGGCCAGCAGCACCGGCAGCGAACGGGGGCCCCGCGCCGGGGCGTCGATCAGGGCGTACGTGACGCCGGCCAGGCCGAGTGCGCCGAGCAGCGCCCCGGTCACGTCGAACCGCTTCCCCCCGCTGCGCGAGGCGTCCTCGTCGCGGCTCTCCGGCACCCAGCGCAGCGCGGCCAGGATCACCGCGACCGCCAGCGGGAGGTTGATGAAGAAGATCCACCGCCAGGAGAGCGCGTCGATCAGCCAGCCACCGAGGAAGGGACCGAGCGCGGTGGTCACGCCGGCCAGCCCGGACCAGGCGCCGATGGCCCGGCCCCGGTCGTCGGGGTGGAAGCTCGACTGGAGCACGGAGAGCGAGCCGGGGGTGAGCAGCGCCCCGCCGGCGCCCTGGAGGAACCGGGCGACGACCAGCCAGCCGGTGTCCTGGGCCAGGCCGCAGAGGACGGAGGCGACGGCGAACCAGACCACCCCGAGCAGGAAGATGCGGCGCCGGCCGAAGCGGTCGCCCAACGCCCCGCCCAGCAGCACGAACGCGGCCAGGGTCAGCAGATAGCCGTTGATCGTCCATTGCAGACCCGCCACGGTCGCCTCGAGTTCGGCACCGAGCCGGGGCAGTGCCACGTTGACCACCGTGCTGTCGAGGAAGACCATTCCGGAGGCGAGGATCGCCGCCACCAGCGTGCCCCGACCCGCGCCACTGCGGAGCCGGAGCGCGTGAGGGGGTGCGGTCATGGGTACCAATCTGCCCGCGCCCGCGTGGGAGATTCCACGAAACGCCGAAACCCTGCCCGGGTACTGTGCGGGATCGCCGGGAGCCCGCAAGCTGGAGAGGTGTCGTCTGTGCGTACCAGATCAGGAGCCCGTGGGACGGTGGCCGTCGTGCTCGCCGCGGTGCTCGCCCTCGGCGTGGGCGGTTGCGAGGTCTCGCTCGACGAGCCGGAGGCGCCGCCGAGCAGCGCCGGCAACGTCGGTGAACAGCTGGCCGAGCTGACCGTCGCGAAGGCGGGCTCGATGCGGGGCTACAGCCGCGAGCGGTTCCCGCACTGGCGGGACACCGGCACCAACTGCGACGTCCGGGACAGCGTGCTCAAGCGCGACGGGGAGGACATCCGCCTCTCCGGCTGCAACGTGGTCGCCGGCCACTGGGAGAGCGTGTACGACGGGCGCACCTTCACCGATCCTTCCGACGTGGACGTCGACCACATGGTGCCGCTGGCCAACGCGTGGCGCTCGGGGGCGAACGAGTGGGACGACGCCAAGCGCGGGGAGTTCGCCAACGATCTCACCCGACCGCAGCTCATCGCGGTTTCCGCGACCTCCAACCGGGCAAAGGGTGACCAGGACCCGTCGCAGTGGAAACCGGCGAACCGGTCGTACTGGTGCAAGTACGCGGAGAGCTGGGTGACGGTCAAGCATCACTGGCGGCTGACGGTGACCAGCGCCGAGAAGGCCGCCCTCAGCGACATGTTGGAGGGTTGCACATGGGCGAACAAGCCGTGACCGGTGCGGGGGCGACTCCAGCGCCGGAGCAGATGCCGGACGCCGGCGGGGACGACGCGGCCGCCGCCACCGGCAGCGGTGGCGGCACCGGCACGACGGCCGCCATCGCCGGAATGACCGCGGACGGCCACCCGGCGGCGCCCGCCGCCGTGCCGGGGGCCGGGATGAGCGCCGACACCCGCCCGGACGCGTCACCCCGGGAGCTGACCGCCGACCTGGTCGCCGGGCCCGGCGGGGTGATGACCGACGAGGCCGGCGTGGTGACCGGCGAGCTGACCCTGAAGACCCGGTACGCCGACGGGCAGGTCACCCTCTCCGTGCAGTACAAGGACGCCGACGAGTGGTACGCGGTGACCGGCGGGAAGGCCGCGCTGGCCGACCCGGCCGGGTTGGACGCCGTCCACGCGGTCGCGGTCGCCCTGCTCAACCGCCCGGAGGGCTGAGACACGCCGAGGCCCCCAACCCCTGCGCGCGGGTTGGGGGCCTCGGCACGCGCTCACGGCGTCGGGATCAGCTCACCGGTGTCCGGCGCACCGTCGTCCGGCCGGACCAGCTCCGGCTCCACCTCGTGCGGACGGATCCGGCCGGCCGCGATCTCCTCGGCGAAGTGGCAGGCGACCTTGTGCCCGCCGACCACCTCGCGCAGCGTCGGCCGCTCGTCGGCGCAGCGGGTCGGCTGCGCCCACGGGCACCGGGTGTGGAAGCGGCACCCGGACGGCGGGTTGGTCGGCGAGGGCAGGTCGCCGGCGAGCAGGATCCGCTCCCGGCGGTCCTCCACCAGCGGGTCCGGCACCGGCACCGCCGACATCAGCGCCTTGGTGTACGGGTGCATCGGCTCCCGGTAGAGGTCGTCGCTGGACGCCTCCTCCACCAGGCCACCCAGGTACATCACGCCCACCGTGTCGGCGATGTGCCGGACCACCGCCAGGTCGTGCGCGATGATCAGGTACGTCAGGCCGCGCTCGTTCTGGAGGTCCTCCAGCAGGTTGAGCACCTGCGCCTGGATGGACACGTCGAGCGCCGACACCGGCTCGTCGGCGACGATCAGCTCCGGGTTGAGCACCAGCGCCCGGGCGATGCCGATGCGCTGGCGCTGGCCGCCGGAGAACTCGTGCGGGTACTTGCTCAGCGCCGACGCGGGCAGGCCGACCGCCTCCAGGGTCTCCCGCAGCCGCCGGCTCGTCTCCGCCTTGTCGTTGGCGAGGCCGTGCGCCTTGAGCCCCTCGACCAGCAGCGACTCCACCGACTGCCGGGGGTCCAGGCTGGACAGCGGGTCCTGGAAGATCATCTGCATCCGGCGGCGGGCCAGGCGCATCTTCTCGCCCTTGAGCTGCCGGACATCGGTGCCGTCGAAGAGGATCTCGCCGTCGGTCGGCTCGACCAGCCGCAGCAGGCCCCGGCCCAGCGTCGACTTGCCGCAGCCCGACTCGCCGACCAGCCCGTACGTCTCACCCGCCCGGATGGCGAGCGAGACGCCGTCGACGGCGTAGACGTATCCGACGGTGCGGTCGAAGAGCAGGCCGCTCTTGATCGGGAAGTGGACCTTGAGGTCGCGCAGTTCGACCAGTGGTCCGGTCCGCTCGGTCACGGGACCGCCACCTCCTCGGAAACGGGGTTGTTGCAGCGAAGGTCGCCGCCGGTGGCGGTGGGCTCCAGCGGGGGCGGACCCTCCAGGCAGGCGTCCACGACGTTGTCGCAGCGGGGCGCGAACGCGCACCCCTCGGCCCACGGGATGTTGTCGGCCACCGAGCCGCGGATGGCGTGCAGCCGCTCGCCGCGCGGCGAGTCGAGCCGGGGCACCGAGCTGAGCAGCCCGTGAGTGTACGGGTGCCGGGCCCGGGCGAACAGCTCGTGCCGGGCGGCCCGCTCGACCACCTTGCCGCCGTAGAGCACGTTGACCGTGTCGCAGAGGCCGGCCACCACACCGAGGTCGTGCGTGATCATGATGAGCGCGGTGCCGGTCTCGTCGACCAACTGCTTGAGCAGGGTGAGGATCTGCGCCTGGATGGTCACGTCCAGGGCGGTGGTCGGCTCGTCCGCGATCAGCAGCCGCGGCTTGCAGGCCAGCGCGATGGCGATCAGCGCGCGCTGCCGCATGCCGCCGGAGATCTGGTGCGGGTACTCCTTCAGCCGGCGCTCCGGGTCCGGGATGCCGACCGCGTCGAGCAGTTCCCGGGCCTCCCGCAGCGCCTTCTTGCGGTCCATCCCCTGGTGCCGCTCCAGCACCTCGGCCACCTGCACGCCGATCGGGATCACCGGGTTCAGCGAGGAGAGCGGGTCCTGGAAGATCATGCCGATGTCCCGGCCACGCCGGTCCCGCATGTCGTCCGGGCGGAGCTTGAGCAGGTCGGCGCCGTCGAAGAGCACCTCGCCGCTGACCTTGTTGCCCCGCCTGGGCAGCAGGCCCATGATCGCGAGGCTGGTGACGCTCTTGCCGCAGCCGGACTCGCCGACCAGGCCGACCGTCTGGCCCGGCTCCACGCTGAAGCTCACCTTGTCCACGGCGGTGAACGGCCGCTCGCCCCGCCGCTGGAACACCACGCTCAGGTCGCGTACGTCGAGCAGGCTCATCGGGTCACTTCCTCACTGCACTGGTACTTCGCTCGCGACTGCGGGGCTCGCAAGCTCACTCCTCGCGCTCGCCGGCACTGGCACTTCGCTCGCGACTGCGGGGCTCGCAAGCTCACTCGTCGCGCTCGCCGGCGGCCCACGCCGGCCGTGCTGGTCCGCCGCACCGCCCTCACCGCCGGTTCTTCGGGTCGATTGCGTCGCGCATCGCCTCGCCCAGCAGGGTGAAGCCGAGCGCGACCACGATGATCGCGAGCGCCGGGTAGTAGGCCAGCTCGGGGCGGGCCTCGAAGTAGTGGACGCCGTCCACGCCGAGCATCAGGCCCCACTCGGCGCGGTTGATGTCCGGGTCGCCGAGGCCGAGGAAGGAGAGCGCCGCCGCGTCCAGGATCGCCACCGCGAAGGTGAGCGTGGCCTGCACGATCACCGCGGTCAGCGAGTTGGGCAGCATGTGCCGCAGCACGATGTTGCGCTCCTTGACGCCGAGCGCCCGCGCGGCGAGCACGTGGTCGCTCTCCCGCTGGGCGAGCATCGAGCCACGCAGCAGCCGGGCGAAGATCGGCACGCTGACGATGGCCACCGCGAAGATGACCGTCCACTGGCTGGACTTGCTCGCCATGGCGACCAGGGTGATCGCCAGCAGGAGGCTGGGCAGCGCCAGCATCACGTCGGTGAGTCGCATCAGGACGACGTCGACCCAGCCACCGAAGGCCCCCGCGATCGCGCCGAGCAGCACGCCGAGAGAGAGACCGATCAGGGTGGCGAGCACGCCGACGAAGAGGGTCTGTCGGCTGCCGTAGATGAGCCGGGAGAGGAAGTCGCGACCCAGCGGGTCGGAGCCGAGCGGGTGCCCGTCGGTGGCCCCCGGGATGTTCTCCACGGTCAGGTTCTTGGTGAGCGCGTCGAACTCCTGCGCCGGGTCGTGCGGCGCGATCAGCGGCGCGAAGACCGCCACCAGGATGAACAGCCCGACGATGATGGCGCCGACGATGGCGACCGGGTTGCGCCGGAGCCGCCCCAGCGCGTCGCGGAAGAGGCTGACGCCGCCGTTGTCGGCGGTGGCCCGGGCCAGCTCGTCCAGCCGCGCCTTCTTCCGGTCGCCGAGCAGGCCGATGTTCCGCTCGCTCACGCCGCCCGTGCGCTGGCCACCGGTACGGGGTGCCGGCGCGGTGGCGCCGGCCTGGGTGGTCGGATCGGTCATCGGACACGCACCCTCGGGTCGATGAAGGCGTAGGAGAGGTCGACCAGGAGGTTGACCACCACGAAGACCAGGGCGGCCAGCAGGATGATCGCCTGGAGCACCGGGTAGTCCCGGCCACCGGTGATCGAGTCGACGATCAGCGTGCCGAGTCCGCCCCAGTTGTAGACCTTCTCGGTGAGCACCGCGCCGGAGAGCAGCGCGCCGGTCTGCAGGCCGATGGTGGTGACCACCGGCAGCAGGGCGTTGCGCAGGATGTGCCGGCCCCGGATGGTCCGGTGCCGCAGGCCCTTGGCCTCGGCGGTGCGCACGTAGTCCTCGTTGAGCACGTCGAGCACGCTGGCCCGGGTGATCCGGACGATCACCGCCAGCGGGATGGTGGCCAGCGTGACCGCCGGCAGGATCAGGTGCCAGAGCGCGTCGGCGCTGGCGTCAAACTCCCGGGTCAGCAGGCCGTCGAGAACGTAGAACCCGGTGATGTTGGTGTTGTCCAGCCCGGTGGTGACCCGCCCGGACGGCGGAAACCAGTGGATGTTCTGGGTGAACACGTCCTTGAGCAGGTAGCCCAGGAAGAAGATCGGGATCGAGATGCCGATCAGGGTGCCGGCGATCGTCAGGTTGTCGAGGGAGCGACCGCGCCAGCGGGCGGCGAGGTAGCCGAGCGGGATACCCAGGCCCACCGCGATGATCATCGCAGCGAGGGCCAGCTCGATGGTGGCGGGGAAGGCGCGCCCGATCACCTCACTGACCGGGTCACCGGTCCGGATCGAGTTGCCGAAGTCCCCGGTGAGGACCCGCTGCATGAACTTGCCGTACTGCACCAGGATCGGCTGGTCGTAGCCGAGCGCCTTGATCAGCAGGGCGCGGCGTTCCGGGGTGGCCCGCTCGCCGAGCAGCGCCTCCACCGGGCCGCCGGGCAGGTTCCGCAGCCAGATGAAGATCAGCGCCGACAGCGCTATCAGGGTCACCACCAGCTGCAGCAGGCGGCGGACTATGACTCGCAACATCTCTCACACACCAGACTCTCGATGTTCGCGGAATCGGCCCGGGCCGGGGTGGAGCCCCCGACCCGGGCCGATACGCGCCTACGGCGTCAGCCGACGTACGTCACTTGGTGACGCTGACCGTGTTGAACCGCTCGTCGGTCAGCGGGCTGGCGACCAGACCCTTGACGTCCTTGGTGACGACGATGGCCGGCGGGGCGTGCCAGACCGGCACGGCCGGCAGCCACTTGCTGGCGATGTCCCGGTTGACCTGCTCCCAGGCCGCCTTCTTGGCCGCCTCGTCGACGGTGCCGTCGGCCTTGGCGATGGCGTCGAACATCTCGGTCATCGACTGGTCGCCGAACTCGACCTTGCCCCGACCGAAGAACGTGCCGACGAAGTTGCCCGGGTCGTTGTAGTCACCGGTCCAGCCCAGGATGTGCAGGTCCTGCTTGCCGAACTGCTGCACGTCGTCCTTGAAGCCACCGTTCCACGGACGCGGCACGCCGTTGACCTTGATGCCGACGGCCTGCAGGTCGTTGGCGAGGATCGTGAAGATCTCCTGCGGGTTCGGCATGTACGGCCGGGAGACGTCCGGCGGGTAGTAGAAGTTGAGGGTCAGACCCTCGGCGCCGGCCTCCTTGAGCAGCTGCTTGGCCTTCTCCGGGTTGTACTCGTACTTCTGCACGTCCGGGGCGTAGCCGAGCACGGTGTCCGGCATGAACTGGTCGGCGACCTTCGAGCCACCCGGGCCCTTGGTCTGCACGAGCTGCTGACGGTTGAGGGCGTAGGCGATCGCCTGGCGCACCCGCAGGTCCTTCAGCTTCGGGTTCTTCTGATTGATGCCCAGGTAGAGGATGTTGAACGCCGGCCGGGCGACGACCTGGAAGCCCTCACCCTCGAGCGCCTTGCGGTCAGCCGGGGCCGGGAAGTCGATGCCCTG
Organism: Micromonospora sp. U56; assembly: GCF_018070095.1. Classification (NCBI taxonomy): domain Bacteria; kingdom Bacillati; phylum Actinomycetota; class Actinomycetes; order Micromonosporales; family Micromonosporaceae; genus Micromonospora; species Micromonospora sp. U56. The sequence goes on along the minus strand of NZ_JAGPYL010000027.1, from coordinate 1,502 downwards.
GACGGTGCCCGCGCGCAGCTCCTGCTTGCGGGTGTTCTCGTCCTTGATGATCTTGATGATCAGCTTGTCGACCTTGGCCTTCTCCCCGAAGTAGTCCGGGTTCCGGTTCAGGGTGATCTCGTTCTTGGCCTTGTCCCAGCCGCCGAACGTGAACGGACCGGTGCCGACAGGGCCGCTGGTGGCGAACGAGCTGTACTCGAAGGAGTCGCCGTTCTGCTTGACCGTGTCGGCGTCGCCCTTCTTCAGGGCCTCCGGGCTGGCGATCGAGAGCGCGGTCAGCGCGAAGGCGCCGGGGAACGCACCCTTGTACTGGTTGAGGGTGATGACGGCGGTGCCGTCGTCCTTGGCCTCGCACTTGTTGTAGACCGGCTTGCCGGCGTCGGGGTTCTCGTTCTTCGCGAAGCCGCCGAAGACGTCCATGTAGTAGATCATCTGCGACTGGGCGGCGGCGCCCTTCATGTTGTACCAGCGGTCGAAGTTGAAGCAGACCGCCGTGGCGTTGAAGGGGGTGCCGTCGTGGAACTTCACGCCCTGGCGCAGCTTGAAGGTCCAGACCTTGCCCTCGGGGTCGTGCTCCCAGCTCTCCGCCAGGCCGCCCTGAAGCTCGGCCGTGCCCGGCTTGTGCTGGATGAGGGTGTCGTACATCTGCCGGATCGGCCGGAACGACTCACCGTCGTCATTGAAGATCGGGTCGAAGTTCTTGGGGTCACCGGCACCCGCGAAGATGAAGGTGCCGCCCGTCTTGGCCTCGCCGCTGTCGTCGCTGCGGTCGCTTTCCGCACAGCCGGCCGCGCCGACCGCCAGGGCTGCAACGGCCGCGAGTGTCACGGCCGTTCTAAGCCTTCTCGCCTGCATCTCTCACCTCTGTCATCCGCGTGACCACGCCGGTTTCATGGCCGGTCCGTGAGCGGGAGGCTATGACAGGACTCACCCGCAGCGGAACGGCCGTTAGGCAATCGCTATCAAGCCGACACCAAGCCGCCGGGTCTGACAGCCCCGGATCGGTCGACAAACGGGACTGTCACACCCGGCACCCCGGTCGAGACCGTTCCCGCGCCGCCGGCAAATACCCACCAGAACCCCCCAAACCACCCTCCGGACCACCGCCCGCCCCCGCCGGCTCCTCTTCGGGTACGCGGACACCCGCCCTACCTGCCGTCAGGCGGACGGATCGGGGCCGCCACCGGCGCGGGACGGTCGGGTGCGATGTCCGGTTCATGCCCGGGTCGGGTCCACGTCCCGTGACCGGCGGCACCCTCACGCCGGAATCGTGGCCGGCCCGGGGTCGTTACATCACCTGGACGATCGCAGCAGCACCCCGCTGGCCTGGCCCGATCACCTGGGCCGCCCGGGATGCGGGCCCCGGAATGATGGCGGGCCGCCGGTCGTTACACATGGACCCGGCACCCGAGCCCCCGCTCGTGAAGCCTGCCGGACCGAAGACTTTCCCCTTGTATGTGTGAGCGCCTGCTCGTGGTGCTTACGCCGCCTGTCATGTCGAT
>NZ_JAGPYL010000267.1:0-1145 GCF_018070095.1 Micromonospora sp. U56 | reverse complement strand
GGGCGCGGTCGACACCGGGCGGTTGCTGCGCCGGCTGCTCGGCCGCGCCGGCCGGCCGGCCGCGCTCGCCCGCCGCCTGCTGCCGCTGGTCGGCGGCGTGCCCGGGTACGCCGGCGCGTACGGCGCGGCGAGCGGCGACGGAGCGCCCGGACTGCCGGAGGCGGTACACCGAATGGCCTCCGCCCGGCTGGACCTGCTCGACGACGCGCGGCGGGCAGTGCTGACGGCGGGCGCGGCGCTCGGCGTCGACTTCACCGCGCCGGCCGTCGACCGCCTGCTCGGCTGGGCCCCCGGGCGGGCGGCGACGCTGCTGCGCCGGCTCGCCACCGCCGACGCCCTGCTCCGGTGCGACCGGCACGGCCGGTACGAGATCGTGGACCCGGCCCTGCGCCGGACCGCGTACGACCGGCTGCCCCGGGCCGTCCGCGCCGAGTTCGGCCGCCGGGCCGAGCAGTGGCGCGCGACGACGCCCGGGCGGGTGGCGCCCACCCGCTCGGGCACGGCCGCTCCCCGCCTGGCCACGCCCCGCCCGGCCGACGCCGAGCCGACTCCCGCCCTCGCCGCCTCGGCGGCTGCCCCCGACGGCGGGCGGGACACCGACGCCGTCGGAACGCGCCGCAACCCGATCGCGCCCGACCTCCGGTCTACGGTGGACGGCTCCGGGCGGTGGTCGACGCCACCGGCGTCGTCGGCCGGAAACCGAGTCCGGGAACGGGGCACCCGGGCGACCGACGGCCTCCGCCCCGACCTTGGGTGGGGTCCGCGCTCCGGCGGTGGCCACGACGGCCCTGTCGTGCCGATCCTCCCCCGGCTCGCGGCCGGGCCGGGCCGGCACCGGCGAGCCTCCGACACCGTCGCGGGCCACGACCGGCCCCTGCACAGCGCTCCGGACGGGCGCGCACGCCGGACGTCGCCGCCTCCCGCTCCCACCGCCCCGGGCAGCGCCGCCGTCGTGCTGGCACTGCGTCAGGCGACAACGAAACGCGCCGGCCGGACGCAGCCCCGCGGTGGCCCGCCGCTGAGAGACCGTCGGGTAACCGAGTGGTTACGCTGCAATAAGTCGTTCGGCGTCGATGCGTAGTGCGGCTTCGCGTTCGGTGGCGTTGGTCCAGCGGACCGCCTGGCCGGCCAGACGTATCGTCATG
>NZ_JAGPYL010000266.1:0-1149 GCF_018070095.1 Micromonospora sp. U56 | reverse complement strand
GCTTCGGTACAACTACCGCGTCTACCCGACGCCCGCTCAGCAGGTTTCGCTGACGCGGGCGTTCGGGTGCGCGCGGGTGGTGTTCAACGACGGGCTGCGCGCACGCCAGCAGGCGCGCGAGGCAGGCGAGGCGTACCTGTCGGATGGTGACCTGTCGAAGCGGGTCATCACCCAGGCGAAGCAGACGCCTGAGCGGGAGTGGCTGGGCGAGGTGTCGGCGGTGGTACTCCAGCAGGCCCTCGCGGACCTTAACGTCGCGTACCGGAACTTCTTCACCTCGATCAGCGGCAAGCGCCAGGGCCGCAAGGTCGCCCCGCCGAGGTTCCGGTCCCGCAAGGACAACCGGCAGGCGATCCGGTTCACCGCGAACGCCCGGTTCAAGGTGCTCGACAACGGCCGGCTCAGGTTGCCGAAGGTCGGCGACCTTGCGGTGCGTTGGTCCCGGCATCTGCCGGCCGCACCAACCTCGGTCACGGTCATCCGGGACGCGGCTGGTCGGTACTTCGCCTCGTTCGTTGTGGTCGCCGCCGACGACCCGCTGCCTCCGGTCGACGCCGAGGTGGGAATCGACCTCGGGTTGACCCACTTCGCCGTCCTGTCCAACGGCAGGAAGGTCGCCGCCCCGAAGTTCTTGCGTCGCGCGGCCCGCAAACTGCGCCGGTTGCAGCAGGACCTGTCCCGAAAGCAGCGGGGCAGCAACAACCGCAAGAAGGCCGTCGTCAAGGTCGCCCGCGCGCACGCTCGGGTGGCCGACAGCCGGCGGGACTGGCAGCACCAGCTCTCGACACGGATCATCCGCGACAACCAAGCGGTGTACGTCGAGGACCTGTGCGTCGTCGGTCTCGGCCGGACCCGGCTGGCCAAATCGGTGCACGACGCGGGCTGGGCGCAGTTCGTGCAGATGTTGGAGTACAAGGCCGCCCGGCGCGGGCGGACGTTCGCAAAGACCAACCGGTTCCTGCCCACGTCGCAGACATGCTCGACGTGCGGCCGGATCGACGGACCCAAGCCGCTGTCCGTCCGGTCGTGGACCTGCCCGTGCGGGGCCGCCCACGACCGGGACGTCAACGCGGCCAGAAACATACTCGCGGCGGGACGCGCCGAGAGCCTAAACGCCTGTGGAGCGCAGGTAAGACCGGCACCCCTGCC
>NZ_JAGPYL010000265.1:0-1149 GCF_018070095.1 Micromonospora sp. U56 | reverse complement strand
GGCGGCGTCAAGTGGTGAGTGCAATCGTCAGGGCGCGATGAGTTGAGCCAGGCGCTGGGTTGGGGTTGCCCAGCTCAGCGTCTGGCGGGGGCGGGTGTTCAGTTCGTGGGCGACTTCGTCGAGGCCGGCTTGGTCGATGGTGCGGAAGTCGTAGCTGCCCTTGGGGAAGTACTGGCGTAGTAGTCCGTTGGTGTTCTCGTTGGTGCCGCGTTGCCAGGGGCTGTGGGGGTCGCAGAAGTAGACCGGGCAGCCGGTGGCGACGGTGAACTGCGGGTGGGTGGCCATTTCCACGCCCTGGTCCCAGGCCAGTGAGCGGCGCAGATGCGCCGGCATCCTCGTGGCCAGGTCGGTGAGGACGCCGATGACGGCTTGGCTGTCGCGGCCGTTGGGCAGCGCGCCGAGCATCACGTAGCGGGTGGCTCGTTCCACCAGGGTCACGATCGCTGAGGCGCCGGCCTTGCCGATGACCAGGTCACCTTCCCAGTGCCCGGGCACCGCCCGGTCTGTGGCCTCGGCCGGGCGGGCGCTGATGTGCAGGTCCCCGATCCAGGGCCGCCGGCCACGGGCGGCACCCGCGGCACGTGACTGCGGGCGCCGCGCAGTACGCCCTGAGCGCAGGGTGACCTGCCGGGTCAACTCGGCCCGAAGGTTGCCCCGCGACTGCACGTAGATCGCCTGGTAGATCGTCTCGTGGGACACCTGCAACTCCGGCCGGTCGGCGAACGTGGCCCGCAACCACGCGGCGATCTGCTTCGGAGACCACCTACGAGCCAGTTTCCCCGCCACCACCCGCCGCAGCCGCGTACCCACCCCGAGCTTGCACGCCTTCACCCGACGTCGCGCCGCGTCCGTGCGCCGCTGCGCCCACTGCGCCTGATACCCCCACCGATACGGGCGACGAGCCCGCCCGGGCGGCAACAACCGCCCGAGCGGATTCTTCGTCCCGTGCCGCGCACTGTTGTTACGCGCCACCTCCCGCGACACCGTGCACACCGGCACCCCGAGAAGCCCAGCAATCTGCGAGATCGTCCGACCCGAAGCCCACAAATGCTCCAACACCTGCCGATGCCCGAACGTCAACACACCCGGCCTCGCCACCAGCACCCCCAGCCCAACCAAGATCAGTTGCACTGAAGCCTAGAAACCACC
>NZ_JAGPYL010000264.1:0-1232 GCF_018070095.1 Micromonospora sp. U56 | reverse complement strand
GCTCCGCGTCGAGCCGGGCCGGGTCACCTTCCCGCAGCCCCTGGCCCGCGCCATGGTGCGCGGCGCCGCGCCACTGGCCGAGCGGCGCGCCGCGCACCTGCTGCTCGCCGGGGCGCTCGACGGTCCCGGTCAGCGGCTGCGCCGGGCCCAGCACCTCGCCGCCGCCGCCGAGGGCCAGGACCCGGCCCTCGCCAGGGAGCTGGAGCAGGCCGCGGCCCACGACGGGGTCGGCGGTGACGCCGCCTCGGCGGCCCTGCAACGCGCCGCCGAGCTCACCGCCGACCCGGCCCGCGCCGCCGCCCGGCTGGTGGCCGCCGCACGGTACGCCTGGTCGGCCGGCCGGTCCCACCGCGCCCGCCTGTTGCTGGGAAGCCCTCCCGCCGTCGCCGAGCCGACCGTGACCGGGCGGGCCGCACTGCTGCGCGGCGAACTGGACCTGCGCGGCGGTCGCGCCCGGTCCGCGCTGACCGCTCTGCTGGCCGCCGCGGACACGCTGGCGGGCAGCGACCGCGCACTGGCCCTCGGCGCGCTGGTCCGCGCAGGCGAGGCGGTCTGCTTCTCCGGCGACCAGTACCGCTACGCCGAGGTGGCCCGGCGGGCGGAGCCGCTGCGCCGCCCCGACGACCCACCCACGACGGAGCTGCTCAGCGCCTACGTCGCCGGGGTGGCGGCGACGCTGCGTGGCGACCACGAGCGGGCCGGGCCGGCGCTGCGCCGCGCGGTGGTCCTCGGTGGACACCTGGCCGGGTCGGCGCTCACCCCAGCGGCGCTGACCTGCGCGGCGGCGGCCGGCCTGCTGGTGGCCGTGGACGCCGCGGCGCACCGGCTCGCCGAGCGCGCCGTCGAGCTGGCCCACCGTGGGGAGCTGTCCGCCCTGCCGCGCGCCCTGGACCTGCGGGCGGCCGCCGAGTACTGGCTGGGTCGGCACGACGCCGCGGCGGAGACCTCGCGGGAGGGACTGCGGATCGCCCGCGACACCGGTCAGGACAACTGGGCCGGGGTGCACCTGGGCATGCTGGCGGTGCTCGCCGCGGTCCGCGCCGACCGGGACACCAGCCTGCGCCGGATCCGCGAGATCGGCGAGAACCCGGGCGGGCACAGCCGGCCGCGCGCCCTCGCCCAGTGGGCGCTGGCCGTGCTCGACCTGGCCGCCGGTCGACACGCCGCCGCCGCGGCGCGGCTGACCGCGCTGGCCCGGCCCGGCACCGGCCGGGGGCAGGTGCTCGTCCAGG
>NZ_JAGPYL010000263.1:0-1254 GCF_018070095.1 Micromonospora sp. U56 | reverse complement strand
GGGACTGCCCCGGGTTTGGTTGACTCGCGGGGCTGAGTGGTTCAGGCCGCGTGTGCGGGCCTGTTGATTGTCTCAAACTCGATCGGGGTGAGCTTGCCGAGGCGTCGTTGCCGTCGGCGGCGGTGGTAGGTCCGTTCGATCCAGGTCACCATCGCCAAGCGCAGGTCCTGGCGGGTCTGCCAGCGTTGCCGGTCCAGGACGTTGCGTTGCAGCAGGGCGAAGAATGATTCCATCGCGGCGTTGTCGCCGCAGGCGCCGACGCGGCCCATCGAGCCGGTCAATCCGTTGCGCCGCAATGCCTTGACGAACTTTTTCGACCGGAACTGGCTGCCCCTGTCGGAGTGGACCACGGTGCCGGCCGGATTGCGTAGTCGGATCGCGTTGCGCAGCGCCGAGACAGCCAAGGCGGCCTTCATGCGGGTGTCGATGGAGTAGCCGACGATCCGATTGGAGTACACGTCCTTGATCGCGCACAGGTACAGCTTGCCCTCGGCGGTGGGATGTTCGGTGATGTCGGTCAGCCACAGCCGGTCCGGGGCGTCGGCGGCGAAGCGGCGCTGCACCAGGTCGTCGTGCACCGGCGGCCCCGCCCGCCTGGTCAGGCCCCTGCGCTTGGCGAACACCGACCAGATCCGCTGCGCCGAGCAGAGCCGGGCCACCCGGTTGGCGCCGGCGGTGATGCCGTGGGCGGGTAGTTCATCGGCGATGAACCGGTACCCGAAGGCCGGATCTTCGGCGTGGATGTCCAGTGCGGTGTTGATCAGATGCGCGTCGTCCCAGTCCCGCTGCGAAACCGGAGCCGTGCGCCACGCGTAGTAGGCCTGCTTGCTGAAGCCCAGCACCCGACAGGTCACCGCGACGGGGATCCCGTCCGCGGCCAGGTCACCGACCAGCGGGTACATCATTTTGGGGAGATCTCCTTGGCGAAGTACGCCGCGGCCCGGCGCAGGATCTCGTTCTCCTGCTCCAAGACCTTGTTACGCCTGCGCAGCTCCCGCAGCTCCGCGGACTCGGAGCTGGTGGTCCCGGGACGGACACCGTCCTCGACGTCGGCGAGCTTGAGCCAGCGGTGCAGACACGCCTCGGAGATCCCGAAGTCCTTCGCGATCTGGGCGATGGGGGCCTCGCCCTTGCGGGCGACCGCGACCACGTCACGGCGGAACTCCAGGGGGAACGCTTTCGGCATGACAGACATCCTTCCAGCGAGGAACGCATCCTCACAGGTGGGGAGTCAACCGAACCGGGGGCAGTCCC
>NZ_JAGPYL010000261.1:0-1317 GCF_018070095.1 Micromonospora sp. U56 | reverse complement strand
TGTCAAGCCCCGGGTTTGATGGAGAGTTGGTTAGCTGGTTTTCAGGGGTCCGGTGACCGGGTGGGTCATCGTGTGTAGCGCCTCGTGCTCAGCCGGCGGGACGTGCCCGAGTTCGCCGTGCAGCCGGCGGTTGTTGTACCAGTCGATGTACTCGACGGTGGCCATCTCCAGGTCGTCAAGTCCACGCCACGGACCTCGGTTGCGGACGAGTTCAGCCTTGTAGAGGGAGTTGAACGCCTCGGCCATCGCGTTGTCGTACGAGTCGCCCTTTGAGCCGACCGAGGCGACAGCGCCGGCCTCGGCGAGCCGCTGGCTGTAGCGAATCGCTCGATACTGGACTCCCCTGTCCGAGTGATGCACGAGTCCGTCCAGGTCAGTACCCTGGTTCTGACGGCGCCAGATCGCCATCTTCAACGCGTCGAGCGCCAGATCCGTGTAGAGCGACGTGGACACCTGCCAGCCGACGATCATGCGGGAGTACACGTCGAGGACGAACGCGGCGTATACCCAGCCCACGCTGGTGCGCACGTAGGTCAGGTCGGCGACCCACAGCTGGTTCGGCCGCAGTGCGGTGAAGTCTCGTTTGACCAGGTCAGAGGGTCGGCTGGTCTCGGCGGCGGGCCGGGTCGTACGGGGTGACTTGTCGCGCAGCAGCCCGCGTAGCCCAGACTCACGCATCAGCCGCTCGACGGTGCACCGGGCCACCGGCACGCCTCGGCGGTGCAGCTCGTGCCAGACCTTGCGGGCGCCGTAGACCCCGTAGTTGGCCGCGTGGATCCGCTCGATCACCTCGGTCAGCTCCTCACCGCGCCTCGATCGTGCGCTGGCGGGACGGGTCTTGGCGGCGTAGTAGGTCGACGGTGCGATCTGTGCCGGCGTGTCTTCGAGCGCCTGCAGGACCGGCTGGACACCGTGTTCGGCCTTCTGGGAGTCGACGAAGTCGACCTTCATCGCGACGGACGGTCCAGCTCCGCCGCGAAGAAACTCGCCGCGGACTTCAGGATCTGGTTGGCCCGCCGCAGCTCACGCACTTCCCGTTCCAACGCGGCGAGGCGTTCCGCGTCGCTGCTGGTGGTGCCCGGCCGGTCACCAGCGTCGGTCTCAGCCTTCTTCACCCACGTGCGCAACGCCTCCGGATGAACCCCGAGCTGACCAGCGATCCGACGGATCGCTCCGACCGCCGACGCCGGATCCCGGCGAGCCTCGACCGCCAACCGGGTCGCACGCTCACGCAGCTCATCGTTGTACTTCTTCGGTGCGGGCATCGGTGGTGTTCCTCCCAGGTTTCGATGTCTCCATCAAACCCGGTGCGGGACA
>NZ_JAGPYL010000260.1:0-1330 GCF_018070095.1 Micromonospora sp. U56 | reverse complement strand
TTGGCGTGAGCACTGGTCCATTAGGGCGCTGGTTCTCCTGGGGCTGCTGACGGGTTTTCGGCAGGACGGAGGCGGGTGTGCTGTTCGTCGGTGACGACTGGGCGGAAGATCATCACGATGTGGAGGTGCAGGACCAGCACGGGCGGGTGATGCGCACGGCGCGGCTGCCCGAGGGTGTGGACGGGATGGCTCGGTTCCATGAGTTGGTCGCCGGGTTCCTGGCTACGGACGCCGACCCCGCTCAGGTGCTGGTGTGCATCGAGACTGATCGGGGGCCGTGGGTGCGGGCGCTGGTCGCGGCCGGGTATCAGGTGTTCGGGGTGAATCCGAAGCAGGCCGCGCGGCATCGGGAACTGGTGTCGCTGTCGGGGGCCAAAAGTGACAAGGGCGACGCGCATGCGCTGGCTGATATGGTCCGCACCCGCCGCCACCAGCTGCGGCAGGTCGCCGCCGATTCCGACCTTGCCGAGGCGGTCAAGGTCGTGGCCCGGGCGCACCAGACGCTGATCTGGGAACGCACCCGGCACATGCTGCGGCTGCGGGCCGCGTTGCGGGAGTACTTCCCCGCCGCCTTGGACGCCTACCAGCCGCTGACGCTGACCGGCGCCGACACTCTGGAGTTGCTCGCAAAGGCACCGACCCCGGCCGCGGCGGCCAGACTGTCGCTGTCGCAGATCAGCGCGGTACTCAAACGGGCTCGCCGTCGGGACATCCCGGCCAAGGCCGCCGCGATTCAGCAGGCACTGCGCACCGCGCACCTGAGCCAGGCCGAGGTCGTCACCGGCGCCTACGCAGCCACCGTCGCCGCCACGGTCGCGATCCTGCAAACCCTCAACGTCCAGATCCGGACCATGGAAAGCCAGGTCGAGGCGCATTTTGGTCAGCACCCGGACGCTGAGGTCTACCTCAGCCAACCCGGCATCGGCGTGATCCTCGGCGCCCGGGTGCTCGCAGAGTTCGGCGACGCACCAGGCCGCTACGCCGACGCCCGCTCCCGCAAGAACTACGCCGGCACCGCACCGATCACCCGACAGTCCGGGAAATCCAAAACCGTCCACGCCCGCATCGTGCACAACGACCGGCTCGTCGACGCCCTGCACACACAAGCCGGCGCCGCGATCCTGCACGATCCCGCCGTCCGCGCCTACTACGACGAACTCCGCGCCCGCGAGATCGGCCACAACAGCGCGCTCCGACAGGTCGGCAACCGCCTCGTCGGCATCCTCCACGGCTGCCTCAAGACCACCACTCTCTACGACCAGGCAACCGCCTGGTCACACCGAACCCAACCCGCCGCTGCTTGACATCCAAGCTCCTGGGATGTCTGACC
>NZ_JAGPYL010000259.1:0-1368 GCF_018070095.1 Micromonospora sp. U56 | reverse complement strand
TCAAGTTAACGGCTGATCTTGGTTGTTGAGGTGGTCAGTGGTTGGCCGGGGTGAGCCGGCCCTCGAAGGCGATCTGGAACGCGTTCAGGGGTGCTTTCCAGCGCATGGTCCAGCGCCGGCGGCCGGCGCCGGTCGGGTCGAGACTCATTAGCGCCATGTAGACGCACTTGAGCGCTGCCTGCTCGTTCGGGAAGTGACCACGGGCCCGGACGGCCTTGCGGATACGGGCATTCACCGACTCGATCGCGTTGGTGGAGCAGATGACCTTGCGGATCTCGACGTCGAAGGCGAGGAAAGGCACGAACTCGGCCCACGCGTCGGACCACAGCTTCACGATCGCCGGATACTTCTTGCCCCAGGCGTCGGCGAACTCCATGAACCGCTCGGTCGCGGCTTCCTCCGTGGATGCGGTGTAGACCGGCTTGAGCGCCTTGGCGATCTTGTCCCAGTCCTGCCGGGCCGCGTACCGGAATGAGTTGCGCAGCAGGTGCACCACACACGTCTGCACGATCGTGCGTGGCCAGACCGTCTCCACCGCCTCGGGCAGGCCCTTGAGCCCGTCGCAGACGAGCATGAGCACATCAGCGACGCCGCGGTTCTTCAGCTCGGTCAGCACGTGCAGCCAGTGCTTCGCCCCTTCGCCGCCGTCGCCGGCCCAGATCCCGAGGATGTCGCGGTGACCGTCGACGGTGACCGCCATCGCCAGGTAGATCGGTCGGTTCGCGACCTGGCCGTCCCTGATCTTCACGTTGATGGCATCGATGAACACGACCGGATAGACGGGATCGAGAGGCCGGTTCTGCCACTCGGCCATGCCGTCCATGACCTTGTCGGTGATGGTGGAGATGGTCTGCTTCGACACCTCAGCGCCGTACACCTCGGCCAGATGCGCGGCGATCTCCCCGTGCGTCAGCCCTTTGGCCGACAACGACAGCACCATGTCGTCGACCCCGGTCAGGCGCCGCTGGCGCTTGCGCACGATCTGCGGCTCGAACGTGCCCGCCGCGTCACGAGGAACCCGAACCTCGACCGGCCCGACGTCGGTGAGCACCGTCTTGGTTCGGCTGCCGTTACGGGTATTGCCGCTGCCCCGACCTGCCGGGTCGTGCTTGTCGTAGCCGACGTGATCGGTGATCTCACCATCCAACGCTGACTCCAGGACCCGCTTCGTGAGCTGCTGCAGCAGACCGCCCTCGCCGGTCAGCTTCAGCCCGTCACCACGAGCCCGATCGACCAGCATCGCGATCAACTGCTCATCCGTGACCGCACCCACCGGCTCCACGGCCGGCTCCTGCCCCGAGGTGATCTCGGTCGTCATCTGGCGTCTCTCCCTTGATCGGTCGATCAGCCGTTATTTGTACAGTCCCG
>NZ_JAGPYL010000026.1:0-61261 GCF_018070095.1 Micromonospora sp. U56 | reverse complement strand
AAGTGTTGCCAAAGGAATCCCAACCAACAGCACTCCCGAAGAAGAACTGCCAGTCCGGGGTATAAATCATAATTGGCACTGGCTTTTCAAGCACCCTGTTGAGTTCTCAAAGAACAACCACACACCATCCGAAAGCTCCACACCGTGGAACCCCCGTCCGGGGCAACCTCTCTAACTTACTCGGCCCGACTTTCGCTGTCAACCTCGTGTTTGAGGCGATCAACTTGGTACGGCCCGGTCCACGCTGACGCTCACCGTATCCGGTGGTCGTTTCTGTCGTGGGAAGTCGGCAGACCGGCCGATCGCCGCTTCGCGGCCACCCGCCCGGCTCCCTGCCGGCTTTCGAACTCTACCCGGTCGGTCTCGCGATCGCAACCCCGTCTTCCGGGGTGTCTCGCACCGCCCGCGCCCCAGCCTCGCTCGGCGTCTCCACCACGAGCCTGGTGCCCGCTCTCGGCCGGTTTGTCCGGCCTCCCGCGTGCAGAGAGAAAGTTACGCGGACTGGCCCGGAGAAGGCAAATCAATGATCGTCATTGGCGGATCCGGCGTGCGGTCCGGCGCCCCGCCGGCGTACCCGATCGGATCGGCGCGCCGGCCGGCCGGCGGCGTGCCAGAGTGGCTGCCATGGATCCCGTGTCCCGATCCCCGGCGGTCACCCTCGCCGACGAGGCGCTGCTCGGACTCCTGGCGCCCTTCTGGCAGCTGGTGATCGCCGCGGTCGTGCTCGCCGTCGTCGTCCTCTCCACCGCCCGGCTGGCCCGGCGCGGCCGGTCCCGGATGACCACCGCGTTGCTCGTCACCGCCGCGGCGATCGTCGGCCTGACCGTGATCGGCGTACTCGTCCAGTGATGACCGGCGCTCAGAGCCGCCGGTTGGCGAGGCTGGGCAGCTCGGTACGGATGGTGTGCAGCCGGTCGAGGTCCAGGTCGACCACGCTCAGCCCGGGGCCGTCGGGCACCTGACCGAGCACCGTCCCCCAGGGGTCGACCACCATGCTGCGCCCGAAGCAGGTTCGCTCCGGCTCGTGGTCGCCGATCTGACCGGCGGCGGCCACGAAGCACTGGTTCTCGATGGCCCGCGCCCGCAGCAGCACCTCCCAGTGGTCCCGGCCGGTGTGCATCATGAACGCGGCCGGCACGACCAGCAGGTGCGCTCCCCCGTCGACGGCCAGCAGCCGGTAGAGCTCGGGGAAACGCAGGTCGTAGCAGATCGACAGACCGACCCGCAGACCCTCGACGTCGACCACCACCGGCTGGTCGCCGGGGGCGACCGTCGCCGATTCGAGGTACGACACCCGCCCCGGGATCTCCACGTCGTACAGGTGGATCTTCCGGTAGCTGGCGGCGAGCGCGCCGGAGCGGTCGAACACCAGGGAGGTGTTCCAGGTGTGCGCCGGATCCGGGCCGGCCTCGTGGAACGAGCCCGCCACCACCCAGATGCCGAGCCGCTCGGCGACGCCGGCGAAGAAGGTGCCCACCGTGCCGTCCACCGGCTCCGGCTCCGGCATCGCCTTGGCGGGGCCGAGGTAGTCGACGTACTCCGGGAGGACCGCGAGATCCGCGCCGGCCGCGGCGGCCCTGACCAGCAGGGCCTCGGCGGCGGCCAGGTTGGCCGCCCGGTCGTCGCGGGCGTTGAGCTGGCAGACGGCGACGCGCATGAAGATGAGGGTACGGGCGGACGACGGCCGGGGACAGCGTCAGACGCTGGCGAGCACCAGGGCGCCGGCGGCGAACCCGAGACCGGCCAGCTGCACCGGCCGGAGCCGTTCCCGGTCCACCGCCAGCGCGAGCAGCACGGTGCTGGCCGGGTAGAGCGCCGCGATCGCGGCGACCACACTCAGGTGGCCACGAGCTGCGGCGGCCAGGTAGAGCGCGTTGGCGGCGCTGTCGAGCAGGCCGGCGGCGGCCGCCCAGCCGAGTACCCGCGGACCGATCCGCAGGCGTACGCCGGTGCCGACCGCGAGCGCGACACCGAAGACGATGGAGCTGAGCCGCAGCGCCAGCACCGGCCACATTCCGGCGGCCGGACCGGCCTGGCCGAGCAGGGCGAAGAAGACGCCGAAGAGCGCCCCGGCGGTGAGGGCCAGCCAGATCATCCGGGTGGACACCGCGCCGCGCGCGCCACCCTCGCCGAGGCTGACCAGGGCGACGGCGAGCACGGCCAGCCCCGCACCGCAGAGCGCGAGGGTGCCGGGCCAGCGGGCGGTCAGCAGCCCGGCGATGATCGGCACCACCGCGGCGGTGATCGCCGTGACCGGCGCCACCACGGCCATCATCCCGGCGGCGAGGGCCCGGTAGAGCAGCATCACCCCGGCGGCGCCGGCGACGCCCGCACCGAGCCCCCACGCCAGGTCGACGGCGGTGGGGGTGCCGGGTACCACCAGCACCAGCAGGAGCAGCAGCGGCACGCTCAACACCTGGGAGACCACGGTGACGGCGACCGGGTCGGCGCGGCGGGACGCCTTGCCGCCCGAGAAGTCGGCGGTGCCGAAGGCGACCGCGGACACCGCCGCGAGCATGATGGGGAACATCGAACGGTCCTACCAGACGACGGGCGGACCCGGCCAGTGTGATCCCGTACCGAACGACGGCACGGCCACCGGTGGTGGCCGTGCCGTCGTCGTCAGTGTGGTGCGCCGGTCAGGCGGACTTCTCCTCGCGCTCCCGGCGGGCCCGGCGGCCGGTGAACTCCCGCGGGACGATGGTCGGGTTGACGTTTTCCAGGACCACCTCGCGGGTGATCAGCACGCGGGCGGCGTCCGGGTTGCTCGGCACCTCGTACATCGCGGAGAGCAGGACCTCCTCGATGATGGCGCGCAGGCCACGGGCACCGGTGCCGCGCAGCATCGCCTGGTCGGCGATCGCCTCCAGCGCCGGCTCGTCGAACTCCAGCTCGACCCCGTCCAGCTCGAAGAGTCGCTGGTACTGCTTGACCAGTGCATTGCGCGGCTCGGTGAGGATCCGGACCAGGGCGGAGCGGTCCAGGCTGCGCACGTTGGTGATCACCGGCAGCCGGCCGACAAACTCGGGGATCAGCCCGAACTTGAGCATGTCCTCCGGCATCACCTGGCTGAAGATGTCGTCGGTCGACCGCTCGGAGACCGACCGGAGCCGGGCGCCGAAGCCGGTGCCGCCGTGGCCGGTGCGGGCCTCGATGATCTGGTCGAGCCCGGCGAAGGCGCCACCGCAGATGAACAGCACGTTGGTGGTGTCGATCTGGATGAACTCCTGGTGCGGGTGCTTGCGCCCGCCCTGCGGCGGCACGTTGGCCACCGTGCCTTCCAGCATCTTCAGCAGCGCCTGCTGGACACCCTCGCCGGAGACGTCCCGGGTGATCGACGGGTTCTCCGACTTACGGGCGATCTTGTCGACCTCGTCGATGTAGATGATGCCGGTCTCGGCGCGCTTGATGTCGTAGTCCGCGGCCTGGATCAGCTTGAGGAGGATGTTCTCCACGTCCTCGCCGACGTACCCGGCCTCGGTCAGCGCGGTGGCGTCGGCGATGGCGAACGGGACGTTCAGCATCCGGGCCAGCGTCTGCGCCAGGTGGGTCTTGCCGCAACCCGTCGGGCCGAGCAGCAGGATGTTGGACTTGGCCAGCTCGACGGCGTCGCTGCCGGAACCCGGCGCGCCGGCCGCCTCGGCCTGGATCCGCTTGTAGTGGTTGTAGACCGCGACGGCGAGCGCCTTCTTGGCCTGGTCCTGACCGACGACGTAGTTGTCGAGGAACTGGCAGATCTCCATCGGCTTGGGAAGCTCTTCCCACTTCACCTCGCCGGACTCGGCCAGCTCCTCCTCGATGATCTCGTTGCAGAGATCGATGCACTCGTCGCAGATGTAGACCCCGGGGCCCGCGATGAGTTTCTTGACCTGCTTCTGCGACTTGCCACAGAAGGAGCACTTCAGTAGGTCGCCGCCGTCACCGATCCGTGCCACCTACGTTCTCCCTGCACTCGTCGGCCGGAACGCCGGCCCTGACCTGCGGGCGCCGCGCGCCCGTCCGTCTCGATCCCTGCCGCCGGCCCGACCCGCCCAGCGGTACGGAACCGACGTTACCCGCTGACGGAGGTTTCTCCGACCCCCAAAACGGGTGTGTCAGAGGTCGGCCGGAAACGACGCTCCGACCGACCTCCGACCCGGTACTGCTCAGGTAGCGGCCTGGGCCGCCAGGAGACCCTTCTTGCGGCTGGTCAGGATCGTGTCGACCAGCCCGTACTCCTTGGCCTCCTCGGCCGTCATGATCTTGTCCCGGTCGATGTCCTTGCGGACCTGCTCGATCGGGCGGTTGCAGTGCCGGGAGAGCATGTCCTCCAGCTGGGTCCGCATCCGCAGGATCTCCCGGGCCTGGATCTCGATGTCCGAGCCCTGCCCGTAGCCGCCCTCGGTGGCCGGCTGGTGGATGATGATCCGCGAGTTCGGCAGCGCCATCCGCTTGCCCGGGGTGCCGGCCGACAGCAGGACCGCCGCCGCGCTGGCCGCCTGACCCAGGCAGACGGTGGAGATGTCCGGACGGACGTACTGCATGGTGTCGTAGATCGCCGTCATCGCGGTGAACGAGCCACCCGGCGAGTTGATGTACATGATGATGTCGCGGTCCGGATCGGTGCCCTCGAGCGTCAGCAGCTGCGCCATCACGTCGTTGGCGGACGCGTCGTCCACCTGGACGCCGAGGAAGATGATCCGGTCCTCGAAGAGCTTGTTGTACGGGTTGGACTCCTTGACCCCGTACGACGTGCGCTCGACGAACGACGGCAGGACGTAGCGGTTGTGCACGGCCGCGAACTGGGGCGGCAGGCTCAGATCGGTCATCGTCAGCTCCTCAGCTCAGGGTCCCGGCGCCATCCGGAACCTGAGCGGCCCCGATGATCACCTTGTCGATGAAGCCGTAGTCCATGGCCTCCTGGGCGGTGAACCAACGGTCCCGGTCCGAGTCCGCCTCGATCTGCGCCTGGCTCTGGCCGGTGTGGTGCGCGACCCGCTCCTGGAACATCCGCTTGGTGTAGAGCATCTGCTCGGCCTGGATCGCGATGTCGGAGGCCGTGCCGCCGAGACCACCGGACGGCTGATGCATCATGATCCGCGCGTGCGGGAGGGCGTACCGCTTGCCCTTCGTGCCGGCGCAGAGCAGCAGCTGGCCCATGGAGGCCGCCATGCCCATCGCCACGGTCGACACGTCGTTGTCAATGAACTGCATGGTGTCGTAGATCGCCATGCCGGAGTAGACCGAGCCACCCGGCGAGTTGATCCAGAGGTTGATGTCGCGGTCCGGGTCCTCCGCCGCGAGCAGCAGCAGCTGCGCGCAGATGCGGTTGGCGACCTGGTCGGTCACCTCGCTGCCCAGGAAGATGATCCGCTCCTTGAGCAACCGGTTGTAGACCGAGTCGTCGAGGTTGCCAATGGAGTCGCCACCGCGGGCCTCGATCGCCCGGAGCGACTTCTTGGGGATGTGCATGTCGGTCATGGCAGCCCTTCGCTCTCCGTACCGTCCTCCCCGACACTAACCGCTCAGCCGGGTGATCGACTCCCGGTCGGGGCACTGTTCGCTCTCAGCGCAGTTGTGCCTCCGACGGACCCGGAAAACGGTTTCGGCCGCCGTCCACCGCACGGGCGGACGGCGGCCTACCGGGGAAGATCAGTGCTCGTGGTCGTGCTCGTGCGCCTGCTCGCTCTCGGCCCGCAGCGCCTCGAGGGTGACCTCGTTGCCGGCGGTGTCCTTGATCTTGATCTTCTCCATGACCGCCGCGAGGGCCTTGCCGCGACGCACGTCACCGAAGACGGCGGCGGCCGCGCCGGAGCGCACCAGCTGGTCGTAGTACTGCTGCGGCGCCATGCCGGCCCGCTGCGCGCGGTGGACGATCTCGTGGCCGAATTCGTCGTCGGAGACCTGGACGTCCTCGGCGTCGGCCAGCGTGTCCAGCAGGAGCTGGATCTTGACGCCCTCGGTCGCCGCCTCGTTCAGCTCGGCGTCGATCTGCTCCTCGGTCTTCTCCTCGGCGGCGAGGTACTCCTCCAGCGAGGCGCCGATCCGCTCCAGCTGGTCGATCATCGCCGCCTTGCGGCTCTCGACCTCCTCGCGGACGACACCCTCCGGCGCCGGCACCTCGGCGGCCGCGACGAGCTGCTCCAGGGCCTTGTCCCGGGCGGCATAGATCTGCTCGACCCGCTTGCCCCGGGTGACCCGCTCGCTCAGGTCGTCACGGAGCTCGGCGATGGTGTCGAACTCGCTGGCCATCTGGGCGAAGTCGTCGTCCAGCTCCGGCAGCTCCTTCTCCTTGACCGTGCGGACGGTCACCGCCACCTCGGCGTCCCGGCCGGCGAAGTCGCCGCCCACGAGCTGGGTGGTGAAGGTGGTGCTCTCGCCGGCGGCGAGGCCGACCACGGCCTCGTCCAACCCCGGCAGGAGCTGCTTGCTGCCGACCTCGTGCGAGATGTTGCTGGCCGAGCCGCCCGGCACCTCCTCGCCGTCGACGGTGGCGTTCAGGTCGATCTGGACGTAGTCGCCCTCCTGGGCGGCCCGCTCGACCGTCTTGAGGGTGGCGAACCGCTCGCGCAGGCTCTTGACCTGCTCGTCGATCTCGCTGTCGTCGATCTGCAGCTCGTCCACGGTCACCTCGACGGTGGCCGGGTCCGGCAGGGTGATCTCCGGGCGGACGTCGACCTCGGCGGTGAAGTTGAGCGAGTCACCGTCGTTGAACTCGGTGATCTCGACCTCCGGGCGGCCGAGGGTCTTCAGGTCGTGCTCACGGACCGCCGCGAGGATGTTCTGCGGAATGGCCTCCTGCACCGCCTCGTTGAGGACGGTGCCCCGGCCCACCCGCTGGTCGATGACGGCGGTCGGCACCTTGCCCCGGCGGAAGCCGGGAACCTGCACCTGCGAACCGATCTCCCGGTACGCCTTCCTGAGGCTCGGCTCGAGCTCGACGAACGGCACCTCGATGGCGAGCCGCACGCGCGTCGGGCTCAGAGTCTCGACGGTGCTCTTCACAGGCGTACTCCTTGACGGATCTCAGTTTGAGTCTGGGCGTGTTTGCGCGCATCGAGTGTAGGCGAGCCGGGCTGCTGCTCCGGCAGCGCCCGGGTACCGCGCGACAAAAATCGGCGACGGCCCGGGCGACCCGGCCGGCGGACGACAGTCGGGGTGGCGGGATTTGAACCCACGGCCCCTCGCTCCCAAAGCGAGTGCGCTACCAAGCTGCGCCACACCCCGTGGCGACGAGAAGTGTATGCCGTCGGTACCCGGCGGAGGTGCCGGGGAGGCCCCCAACCCGCCGAACCCCCACCAACCGGACTCCCCTGTCCCCCGACGGGCCCCGCCCGGCGCCGGCCGCCCTGGCCGCCTTTCGGAGAAAGCCGGCGGCGGCCGCCCTGGCCGCACTTTCCGAGAAAGAGTGGCCTCCGGGCGCTGCGAGGCCACTCTTTCTCGGAAAGTGCGGCGGGGCACGGGAGGGGACGCGTGGATATGCCTGTGCGCGGTGGGTGGGGGGACCGGGTAGGCTGTCGGCGCGTCCCGTCGTGGCGGGGCGACTGCGGGCGTAGCTCAATGGCAGAGCTTCAGTCTTCCAAACTGACGGTGCGGGTTCGATTCCCGTCGCCCGCTCCACCACGAAGGCCCAGGCAGGCCGCATGATCGCGGTGCCTGACCCTTTCACTTCTCCCCCATTCTGAATCTTGCGTGCCAGCCGTACTCAGGGTGGGCGGACGACTCGGCGGGAGCCGCCGGTCAGTCGCCGCGCGGCGATCCCTCGGGATGCGGGTGCTCTTCCCTGGCCCGGTAGGCGAGGGCCAGCTTGTACCGGGACGCCTGGGTGTCCGGGTGATCCTCGCCCAGCACCCGCGCCCGGGAGGCGAGCGTCGCCTCGTGCAGCGAGATCGCCTCACCCAGCCGACCCTCGGCCTGGTAGGCGCAGGCCAGGTTGCTCCGTGACGTCAGGGTGTCGGGGTGATCCGCACCCAGGCCGGATGATCCTCCCCCAGCACCCGCTCCCGGGCGGCGAGCGTCGCCTCGGACAGCGCGATCGCATCGGTCAGCCGACCCGCCGCCTGGTAGGCGGTGGCCAGGTTGTTCCGCGCCTTCAGGGTGTCCGGATGCTCGTCCCCGAGCAGCTGTGCGGCGGTGGCGGCGACGTGCTCCCCGTGGTCGATGGCGGCCGGGTACGAGCCGCGCGCGACCAGGTGGTAGGTCAGGCCGTTGTTGACCCCCACCACCTCCGCGCACAGGTCGGCGTCGAGCTGCACCGCGACGTCCCGCAACGCCACCGCGTGGGGGCGAGCAACCGCCACGCCTCCCGGTCGCCCGGATCGGCCGGGTGCAGTCGCCGGTCCCCAGCCACGACGAGGCGAGCCGCTGCCGCCAGGAACGCGCGGCGCCGGCCCTCCCGGTCGGCGTGCACCCGGGACACCTCGGCCACCAGTGGGTGCATCAGCACCCCGTCCCCACCCGTCGTGCCGGCCGGCGCGCTCTCCACCAGGCCCACGGCCCGCAGCCCCGCCAGCGCCGCCGCCAGCTCGACGCGCCCCTCGTCGCCGCCGGACAGCAGGCCGGCGCTACCGAGCACCCGCAGGTCGAGCATCGACACCGGCACCACCGAACCCGCCACCAGGAAGGACAGCACCCGCAACACCGTCCGGGCGCGGACCCGGCCCTGGCGCCAGCGCGTCCAGCGAGATCTCCCAGGTCGAGAGCACCTGGCGTCGGGGATCCCGCGTCCCCCAACCCGGCGCGCCCTCGTCCACCAGGCCGACGGACCGCGCCGCCAACAGGTCGAGGTAGGCGGCCAGCCCCACTTCGGCGACCCCGGAGCCGAGGTACGACCCGGCCAGGTGCACCGCCAGCGGCAGGCGTCCCAGCCGGTCGGCCACCGCCACCGCGGCCGGCATCAACTCCGCCTCTCCGGCCCGGCCCATCCGGTCCAGCAGCATCAGCGCCGCCGACCGCTCGTCCAGCTCGCCTAAGGGGACGAGGCCGGCCCGGTGTCCCCAGACCCGGGCGTCGGTCACCCGGCTGGTCACGACCACGGTCCCGCTGCCGGCCGGACGCACCCAGCCGGTGCCGCCCGCCACGCTCGCACCCGCAGGGGCGAGCACGGCCGGATCGTCCGCGTTGTCGATCACCAGCAGCCACCGGCCCGGCACCCGCTCCAGCCACCGCCACACCAGCCCCGCCAGGGCCACGTCCGAACCGGCGGCGGCCACCTCCTCCGCAGGCGCCCCCGCTTCGCGGGCCACCGCCGACATGCCGGCCACCAGGGCCGTGCCGTCGACCGCCGACACCCACCACACCCGCCAGCCGTCGGCCCGCGCGGCCCGCGCCGCCGCCAACGCCACCGTCGTCTTGCCGCAGCCGCCCAACCCCGCCACCACCCGTACCGGGGACGGTCCCGCGGCGGACGGCGCCAGCAGGTCCACGACCACGTCGTCGCGACCACGGACCACCGTCGGCAGCTCGCCGATGGGCGCGTCGACCACCCCGGTACGACGCGGCTGTTCGATCCGCACCGCCGCACCTGGGTCGGCACCGGCATCGGCCTGGGACGGGTCGGTCCGGGCGGCCCGACTGCGCTGCACCGACAGCGCCACGGCGCTCAGCACGACCAGCAGCACCGCCCCGACGAGCAGCGAGGGGAACGGGTACCGCCGGATGACGTCGAGGCCCCACCACCACGCCTGCTGGTCGCTGGCCGCGTTCACCGCCAGGGCGACCACCTGGGTGACGACGACACCGAGCGTCAGCACGGCCGCCGACACCACCGCGGCGAAGGACGCCGACCACCGCCGTCGACCCGGTACCGCCACAGTGGATCACACTCCGCCACGCTCTGGTCACCTGAAGCCCTGCGTCATTGAACCGCATCCACGCACCGACTGCCCATCGACGAACCGTCCCGTGAACCCCTGCCCCGAGGACGAACCAGCCGGCAGCCGGCGACCCGGACACGGTCGCTCCCACCGCAGCGCCGGACCCCCACCCGGGTGCGGTGGGACGACGGAGGCGGCGTTCGCCGCCTACCATCCCGTCCATGACGAGCCCCGGTCTCGGGTTGACCGCCGCACCGCGCCCAGCGGGGCGCACCCTGGCCCGTACGCAGTTCCTGCTGGTCGGCGCGTACGTCGTCGCCGTCGGCGTCGCCCTGGGCCGGGCCGCTGCCTTCTCCGGGCACCTCTACCTGCCCCGCCAGGGTGACGAGGCCACCGGCAACGCCGACCTCTGGCCGGGACTGTGGAGCGGGGTGTGGCTGGTGCTGGTCGTCGTGATCGGCATGGTGCCCCTGGCCGCGGCGGCCACGGCGCTGGTCGCCGTCACCCGGCTGGCCACGCCCCGGATGCGTACCGCTTCCGCCCGGTGGCGCAGCCTGCTGGTGAGCACGATTCTCGCCGCCGCCGTGGTCGCCGCATGGTTGAGCCCGCAGTCGACCACTCTGTACAACTGGCTCCTCGACTAGCCCCAGCCTGTGCGCCGGCACACGATCGTCCGGCCATCGTGGTCGCCACCGCTCGGTCGCGCACTTCCGTTTCGGACCGGGAAACGGGGCCGGGCGGTCGATCGGCTCTGCTGCATCGGCTGCGTACGATGCGGGGCCGGGCAACTCGTGGGCGTGGAGGTATCGACCGATGGCTGGCCAGCAGGACGGGTTCGCCCTCGGCGTCGACCTCGGCACCTCCAACACCGTGGCCGTGCTGCGCTGGCCGGACGGCCGGACCCGGCCGCTGCTCGTCGACGGCCAGCCGATCCTCCCCTCCGGCGTGTACGCCGACACCGACGGGCGGCTGCACGTCGGCCGGGACGCGCAGCGGCTGGCGCAGGCCGACCCGGCCGGGTACGAGCCGAACCCGAAGCGGCGGGTGGACGAGCCGAGCGTGTCGCTGGGCGGGCGGGCGTACCCCCCGGCGGAGCTGCTGGCGGCGACCCTGCGCGCGGTGGCGGAGTCGGCGGTCGCGGCGGCCGGCTTCCTGCCCCCGGCGGTGGTCACCTACCCGGCGGCCTGGGAGGCGCCCCGACGGCAGGTGCTGCACGAGGCCCTGGCGCTCGCCGGCTGGCCCACGGCCGCCGAGCACACCATGTCCGGGCCGATCCCGCCCGGGACCCGCCTGCTGCGGGAGCCGGTGGCCGCCGCCCGCTACTACACCGACGTGCTGCGCCGGCCGGTGCCGGTCGGCGGCGCGGTCGCGGTCTTCGACTTCGGCGGCGGCACGTTGGACGTCGCCGTGGTCCGCAACGAGGGCGCCGACCCGTGGGGGGACTCCGGCTTCACCGTGATCTCCACCGGCGGGGTGGCCGACCTGGGCGGCCTGGACCTGGACGCCGCCCTGGTGGGCCGGCTCGGGGAGCTGGTGGCCGACGCCGACCCGGCACGGTGGGCCCGGCTGACCACGCCGGAGACGGCCACCCAGTGGCGGGACCGGCAGCAGCTCTGGGACAACGTGCGCGGGGCGAAGGAGATGCTGTCGCGGGCCACCGTCGCCCCGGTCGCCGTACCGGGGGTGGAGACGGCGGCGCGGCTGGACCGGGCCGACCTGGAACGGCTCGCCGCTCCCCTGCTGGCCCGGGCGGTGGCGGAGACCCGCGAGGTGATCGCCGCCGCGGGGCTCACCCCGGAGCGGCTGGCCGGGCTCTTCCTGGTCGGCGGATCGTCCCGGATACCGCTGGTGGCCCGGATGCTGCACGCCGAGCTGGGCATCGCGCCGACGGTGCTGGAACAGCCCGAGCTGCCGGTCGCCGAGGGGGCTCTCACCGACCTGCCGATGCCCCGCCCACAGTCCCGGCCGGCACCGGTCGCCGCCGCAGCACCCGGCCACGCCCCGGCAGCGGCACCCGGAGCACCCGGGCACGCGGCGCCGCATGGGACGCCGGGCCGAGCGGCGACGCCGCATCAGACACCAGGGCACGCGCCAGGGGCGCACGGGTCACCCGGCGACGCGGCGGCGCACGGAACGCCGGGCCGACCGGCGACGCCGCATCAGACACCAGGGCAGGCACCGGCGACGCCACACCGGACGCCGGGGCACGCGCCGACGGCGCACGGGTCCGCCGGCGACCCGGCGGGGGTGGCCGACCCGGCGGCGAAGACGGCGACGGCGGCGACGCTGCCCCGGCCGGCGCCGACCCGGCCCGACCCGTACCTGCCCGGGCGGGCGGTGTCGCCGGCAGCCGGGACGGTGGCGGGCTGGTCGGGCGTACCCCACTCGGCTCCGCCGGTGTCGCCGGCGCCCGGCGGCGGTCCGACCGGGCCGGGACGGTCCCGGCGGGGGCTGTGGATCGCGCTCGGCGCGGGCCTCGCGGTGGTCGGGGTGTTGGCCGCGACCGTGCTCTGGCCGACCCGGGACCGCTACCCGGCGCTGGAGTTCCGGACCCTGGAGGTGGTGGCCACGCCGACGGCCGGCGCGGAGCGCTCGACCGCCGTGTTCACCTCGGTCCTCGGCGACCGCGCCTATCTCGCCCACCAGCTGGCCGACGACCGGCTGGAGGTGGTGGCGGTCGACACCGGCAGCGGGGGCGAACTGTGGCGCAAGGCCACCCCGGTGGGCGCCCAGCGGTGGGCCGGGATCCGCGCGCTGCCCGGCGGGGTCGCGGTCCTCGCGGACGCGTCCGGCGACAGCACGCCGCGCGACCTGCTGGTGCTCGACGCCGGCTCCGGCGACCAACGCTGGCGGCTCGCCGTGCACGGCGACGACGACCTGCACTACACCCGGGACACGGTGGTCTGGGTCGACCGGACCGGCGACCGCCTGGTGGGCCTGCGGATGCGCGACGGCCACGAGACGTGGCGCCGGGGCAGCCCGCGCGACGAGTACGGCAGCAACCGGACCCGGGTGGCGCGGGTCAGCACCCCGGAGGCGTTGGGCGGTGCCGGGTTCGTCACCGGCGCGCCGACGGCGCCCTGGCTCGGTACCGGCGGCCGGCTGGTGCAGGTGGGCGCCGACCGGTCGGTGCGGCTGATCGACATGGACAGCGGTGACGTGCTGCGCAGCCGGCCCAACGTGGCCGACGTCGAGGACCTGGTGGTAGCGCACGCCGACCGGCTGTACGTCACCGAGGACGACCGCGGTTACCGCCTTCTCGGGTACGACCTGGCCAGCCTCGGCGAGCCGGACGTGCTCTACACCGCCCCCGACGACGGGCGACGGCCGCAGTCGCTGGTCGCCTGCGGCGAGCACCGGGCCTGCCTGCTGGAGGTGCCGGACGGCGAGACCGCGCGCACCGAGGTGGTGGCGGCGACCGAGGGCAAGGGCAGCCGGCACTGGGCGGCCCCGGAGGCCGACGGGCTGGTGCCGGTCGGTGAGCACCTGGTGGCCCGGCGGGACTCCCCGCAGTCCGCCGTCACCCTCTTCGACGCCGACGGCAGGGCGGTGCTGCCCGACCGGGACGGCGTGGCGGTCCGGTTGGACGCGGGCAACGTGCTGGTCTTCGCGGAGCCGCCGAGCACCGCCGAGGACGACCGCAGCCTCGCCGGCATGGCGGTGGGCGGAAAGTCGCCGTTCGAGATGGGTGAGCTCAAGGACGTCCGCAGCGAATCCTGCTCGTGGACCGCCTCGGTGATCGCCTGCGGCCGGGCGAAGGACTTCGTGCTGTACCGCTTCGCCGGGGACGACTGAGCCCCACGGCCGGGGTCCACTGCGGCGGACGGCCGGCGGACGGGTCGTTTTCCCCCGGTTCGCCCTGGGTAGGGCAGTCGGCATGGAGACGAACACGAACGCGTACCTGGTCGGTGGCCCCGTGACGGCAGCACCCAGCAGGCGGCGAGCGCCCTGCTGGAGATCGAGCTGGACGGCATGATCCACCGCTACGTGCGCACCACGAAGCAGCACGGCGAGGACGGCACGGTCTACAACTACGACGGCATGGTCGCGCCGAACGGCGGGCAGCCCGGCGTCGAGGACCCGGCGGCCCGGGTCGCCTCCCCCAAGGCGGACGCGGAGGGGCACGGCACGGCGTGACGGCGCGACCCGGGCGCGGATGAACCGCGGCCGGCGGGGTAAGCAGCGCCGGCCTGGTGGAGAACGACCCGTTGTCGCGGCCTCCCGCGACCGGACGCGCGGGCGGGTCGGCCCCGGCCGATCCGCCCGCGACGTACGCGTCAGTTGCCGGTGACGAAGTTCCAGACCGACACGACCCACTCGGTCTGCTGAAGGTAGGCGACCCCGACGCCGACCAGGAAGATCGCGGTCACCAGGTGCGCGCCGCGCGCGCCGCGCCGGATCCGGCCCAGCTGACGCTCCCAGATCACCCGCCCGATCAGGCGGGAGAGCGCGAACAGGCCGACCGCGACCAGCAGGCTCAGCACGAAGGTGAGCAGCGGCGCGCCCAGGTCGCCCCGCCCGGAGATGGCCCAGATCCCCCAGCAGACGAAGGCGAAGAGCGCCCCCGCCATGCTCCACTCGCGGCCCTGGCGCAGCTGCGCCAGGTGCCAGCTCATCGGCCGGCGCGGCGCGGCCGGCTCGTTCCAGCTGTGCTCGTCGGCACCCACGGTGGGGAACTGCTCGGTGCGTGGGGTGCGCGGCCGCCCGACGGAGGCGACGCCGGGGCGGAACGCGTCCCGCTGCGGCGGCACCCCGACACCGGGCTGCGGCGGCACCTCGACTGTCCGCTCCGCCCACGGTTGTGTCTGGTCTGCCATCTCGTGTCCTCCCCTGACCGGTGCCGGCCTGCGGCCGGCCCGCCGTCTTCGAGGGTAGCCAGCCGGCAAATCGGTCGCCGCCCCGCCGACGATGGGCTAGACAGAGCCGATGACCCACCCCGTCCCCGACGTGCAGGTTCCCGTCGCGTCCGACTTCAACGAGATCGCCGACCTGATGGGTGACGCGTTCCACAACGCGTTCGACACCGACGCCCGGGAGGCCGAGCGGGGCATCTTCGAGCCGGACCGGTCGCTGCTGGTCCGTGACGGGGGTCGACCGGTGGCGCACGCCTCCGCCTTCACCCGGACGCTCACCGTCCCCGGGGCGACGGTGGCGGCGGCGCACGTCACCATGGTCGCGGTGGCCGTCACCCACCGCCGCCGGGGCCTGCTCAGCACGCTGATGGGTCGCCAGCTTCGGGAGATCTACGACACCGGCCGGGAGCCGGTCGCGGTGCTGTGGGCCAGCGAGGGACGGATCTACCCCCGGTTCGGCTACGGCCTGGCCGCGCAGCGCCTCGTCGTCGAGTGCCCGGCCACCGCCGAGCTGCGGCTGCCGGAGCCGGCGTCCGGGGCGGGCACCCTCCGCCTGGCCGACCCGGTCGCGTCGCAACCCGAGCTGGCCCGGGTGTACGACCGGGTGCGCCCGGACCGCCCCGGCTGGTCGGACCGGGACGAGCGCTGGTGGCGGTACGTGCTGGCCGACCCGACCGCCTGGCGGGGCGGGGCGACCCCACGCCGGGCGTTGCTGCACGAGGGGCCGGACGGCGTGGACGGGTACGCGCTCTGGCGGACCCGGGAGGAGTGGGACCAGCGCGGGCCGCGCGGCCAGGTACGGGTGGACGAGGTGGTCGCCACCGACCCCGAGGCGTACCTGGCGCTGTGGCGGACGCTCTTCTCGGTCGACCTGACCCGGCAGCTCTCCTGCGGCCGGGTCGCCGTGGACGAGCCGCTGCTGCGCCTGGTGGACGAGCCCCGCCGGCTCGGCGCCCAGCTGGTCGACGCGCCCTGGGTGCGGGTGGTGGACGTCCCGGCGGCGCTGGCCGCCCGCCGGTACCCGACCGCCGTCGACGTGGTGATCGACGTCACCGACGAACTGCTGCCGGAGAACACCGGGCGCTGGCGGCTCACCGGCGGTCCCACCGGCGCGGCGTGCGTCCGCACCGACGACCCGGCGGAACTGGCCTGCGACGTACGCGGCCTCGGCGAGCTGTACCTCGGCGGCGTGGCACCGGCCGCGCTGGCCGCCACGGGCCGGCTCCGCGTGCTGCGCCCCGGCGCGCTCGCCGCCGTCGGCCCGGCCTTCGGCTGGCACCGCCCCGGGGGCGATGGAGGTCTTCTGAGCGCCGGCGGGGCCACCGGGGCCGGTGCGGGCGGTACGGTCGGCTGATGGCGGATGCGGAGCGACGGCGACGCCGGCTGCGGCACCAGCCGGACGGGGTGGCCGGGGACGGCGACGGCCCCGCGGCGGCCACGGCCGAGGTACCCGACGGCACGCCCGCGCCCCGGGCGGGGCGCGGCGGCGGGGCCGAGGAGAGCGAGCGGGGCCTGCGGGGGCTGGTCGGTTCCGGTTCCTCGCAGGTGGGGGTCGGCGCGGCACTGCGGGCCCGGGACGCCGCCCGGCCGACCGACGAGGACCTGGCCGAGGCGGAGGCCCGGCTGGTGATCATCCGCCGCAACTGGGTGCCCCGCGAGGACCTGCCCCGCTCCGGCCGGTGACGGCTGAGGCCGGCCCGCACGGGCCGGCCTCGAACGGGGACCGGCCCGATGCGGGCCGGGGTCAACCGACGGTCAGGGCAGCTCGGGGAGCTGGCGGGTGCGCTCGTACTCGGCCATCTGGGCGATCCGGCGCGAGTGCCGCGGGTTGCCCGAGAAGGGCGTGGTGAGGAACGCCTCGACGATGGCGGTCGCCTCGTCCAGGGTGTGCTGGCGGGCGCCGACGGCCACCACGTTGGCGTCGTTGTGCTCCCGGCCGAGCTGGGCGGTCTCGACGTTCCAGGCCAGCGCCGCCCGGACGCCGGCGATCTTGTTGGCGGCGATCTGCTCGCCGTTGCCGGAGCCGCCGATGACCACCCCGAGGCTGCCCGGGTCGTTGACCACCCGGTCGCCGGTGTGCAGGCAGAAGGCCGGGTAGTCGTCGTCCGGGTCGAAGGCGTGCGGCCCGACGTCGACCAGCTCGTAGCCCTGCTTGGCCAGGTGGTTGGCCAGGTGCACCTTCAACTCGAAACCGGCGTGGTCGGATCCCAGATAGACGCGCATACCGCGCAGTCTGTCAGGCCCCGCCCCGGCACGTCGCGCGGGCGGCGAACCGGGGCGGATTCGTCACAGCGTCACCGGGGCAGCTCGGCGACGACCAGGCCGCCGCGCGCCTTCGGGGTGAACCAGGTGCTCTTGCGGGGCATCTTCTCCCGGGCCAGGTTCACCGCGACGAAGTCGTCCACGGTCACCGGGGCGATGAGGATCGCCAGCTCGGCCCGGCCGGCGTCGACCTCGCCGGTGAGCCAGCTCGCCGGGTAGTCGCCGCCGACGTAGGTGATCCGCTTGTCGCCGGGGTCGAGGCCGAGCGCGTCGCGCAGCAGCAGCCGCTCGACCAGCGCGTGGTCCAGGTTCTCCAGCCGGGCGGCGCCCTCGTCGTGCGGCAGCGTGACCGCGTACCCCTGGCCGGACAGCCGGAGGTGGACGGTGCCGCCGGCCGGCGGGACCTCGACCGGCCCGTCGATCGGGGTGATCGTCGCGCCGGCGGCGCGCAGCCGGTCGAGCAGCTCGTCTCCGGTGGTGGTCAGCTCGCTGACCAGCCGGTTGTAGGGCTGGATGGCGACCGACGCCGGGGTGGTGACCACCGACAGGAAGCGGGGCAGGCCGCCGGTCTGCGCGGCCAGGCTGCGGTGGTTGCCGTCGGCGACCACCAGCTCGCCGCCGCCGGCCAGCGCGGTCAGCTCGTCCTGCTGCGGGCCGGGGCCGAGCAGCCAGATGGCGTGCGTCCGGCCGGCCTGGTCGGTGTCGGTCGCGGCGGGCGCGCCGGCGGACTCGGTCGCCGCCGCGAGCGCGGCGTGCAGCTCGTCGCCCCGCCCGGTCTGGAGCAGGAGTACGGGTGAGAGCAGGTGCCCCAGCGCCTCGGCGAGGGCCACCCGCTCGCGCACCTTGGCGATGAAGACGTCCTCGTTGCGGATGACCAGGCCGGGCTCGTCGGCGCTGGTGGAGATCTGGTCGGTGTCCACCATGGCGAAGAGCCCGTACGCCGACTCCTCACCCGGCGCGCTGATCCGGTAGAGCACCACGACCTGCTCGGCCGGGGTGTAGCTGCCGTCGGCCTTGGCCTCGGCGAGGCGGGCCACCGCGTCGCCGAGCGCGTCGAGGAAGGACTTGCCGAGGCTCTCCGGCGCCCGGTGGGGCATCTCGATGCCGAGGGCACTGTGCGGGTTCGCCTCGATGATCGCGGTGATCTCCGCGTCGTCGGCGAACTCGTCGTAGTTCTGCGCGCCGGTGCCGCCAGTGGTGATCCAGGCCCGGGCGATCGGATGCACGACCGTCATGCCCGTTGACGCTACCGGCGTCGGCCGCCCGGACGACGCGGACCCCACGCCGGTCCACCAGATGAACCGGTCATCCCCGCTCGGCCGGCTCCTTGACGCGGCGGTGCCGTCCGGTCTGGTTGGGGACGGGCGCGCCGCGGCCCGCGGGCGCGGAGCCACCCGGGGCGCCGGGCGGGGTGGCCCGGCAGGTGACCGGGACCCGGGCGACGCCGACCACGATCGGCGGGGCGAGCAGGTCGACCATCTCGACGGGGAGTTCGGGGCTGACCGTCGGCCAGTGGCAGTCGTCGATCGACCAGTACGTGGTGGGGTCCGCCACCTCCTGCCCCGTCGACAGGTCGTCAGCGGACGGACGGCGGTGCTTGGCCATCGGGAAAGCCTCCGGGTCGGCCGGGTGCGGCCGCTGCGGCCGCTGCGCTGGACAACCGGAAAAACGACACCGTGCCCGGGAGGGTGACGCGACGTCGGCGGCGGCCCGGGGCCGGCACGGCGACGAGCTTCGGAGTCGGACGCGGCCCGGCGCGGTCAGCGGGTCCCTCGAGGGGCGAACCCGGTACGCGGACGCTGTGGAGCTGATGTCGTGAACGAATCACCGACCAGCGACGCGGTGATTCGTTCACGTCATCAGCTCGACAGGAGCGCCACACCGTCCTCGCCCCCGGGCCGAGTCGTCGCCGGGGACCGGACGCGCGGGCCCGGGGTGACGGCCGCGGTTCAGTCGAAGATCGGGCCGAGCTCGCGCGAGCGCTTGAGCTCGTAGAAGCCCGGGGTGCCGGCGACCAGCAGGACGCCGTCCCAGAGCCGTCCGGCGGCCTCGCCCTTCGGAGCCGGCGTGATCACCGGGCCGAAGAAGGCCACCTGGCGGCCGTCCGGGCCCGGGGCGTGGACGACCGGGGTGCCGACGTCGGTGCCGACGGGGCGCATCCCGGCCTCGTGGCTGGCCCGCAGCGCCTCGTCGTACTCGGTGGTGTCGGCGACGCCGGCCAGCGTCGGGTCCAGGCCGACGTCGGTGAGCGCGGCCTTGAACAGCTCCGGGCCGAGCTGCTCCTTACCCAGGTGGATCCGGGTGCCCATGGCGGTGTACAGCTTCGCCACCGCCTCCTGCCCGTGCTGCTGCTCGACGGCCACGCAGACGCGTACCGGGCCCCAGCCCTTCCTCATCAGCTCCTGGTAATCCTCGGGCAGGTCCCGACCCTCGTTGAGCACCGAGAGGCTCATCACGTGGAAGCGGATGTCCACGTCCCGGACCTTCTCGACCTCCAGCAGCCAGCGGGAGGTGATCCACGCCCAGGGGCACAGGGGATCGAACCACATGTCGACGGTGACACGATCGGTCACGGTGAGGTCCCTTCGCGACGGGTGACGCGCCGGGCAGCCCCGGCGCCGCTGCCTCGATCCTCACCCCGCAGGGCAGCGGCTGGTAGCGGAATGAGAGCGTGACCTCGACCACCGCGGGGCGTCGGTGCATGGAAGACTCGACTCGGGCCGGCCGTCACGAGCGGCCGACTGGGCTGGCGCAGCCGCGAGGCGGCGAGAGTGGGATGGAGACGAACAGTGCCGGGAGTGCGCAACCTGACCCAGGTGGAGGCCACCGAGCGGGCCCGCCTGCTGGAGGTGACCGGGTACGACATCAGCCTGGACCTGTCGACGGCCGTGCAGGCCGAGGGCCGTACGTTCCGGTCGGTGACCGAGGTCCGGTTCCGCTGCGCCGAGCCGGGTGCCGGCACCTTCATCGAGACCGCCGCCGAGTCGGTGCGGTCGGCGACGCTCAACGGCGCGCCGGTCGACCTCTCCGGCTGGTCGGCCGAGAAGGGCCTGGCGCTGTCCGGGCTGGCCGCGGAGAACACGCTCGTGGTGGACGCCGACTTCGCGTACTCCAACAGCGGGCAGGGCCTGCACCGCACGGTGGACCCGGTCGACGGCGAGACCTACCTCTACAGCCAGTTCGAGACGGCCGACGCGCAGCGGGTCTTCGCCTGCTTCGACCAGCCCGACCTGAAGAGCGTCTACACCTGGCACGCCACCGTCCCCGACCACTGGCGCGTGGTGTCCAACATGCCGGTGGAGCGCGAGGAGCCGGCCGGCGAGGCGCTCAAGACCGTCCACTTCGTGGAGTCGGCCCGGATGAGCACCTACATCACCGCGCTCTGCGCCGGGCCGTACCACGAGGTGCGGGACAGCCACGACGGCATCGACCTGGGGGTCTTCTGCCGGGCCTCGATGGCGCCGCACCTGGACTCCGACGACCTGTTCCTGATCACCAAGCAGGGCTTCGACTTCTTCCACGAGCAGTTCGGGGTGCGCTACCCGCTGCCCAAGTACGACCAGCTCTGGGTGCCGGACTTCAACGCCGGCGCGATGGAGAACTTCGGCTGCGTCACGCACGCCGAGTCGCACTACCTGTTCCGCTCCCAGGTCACCGACTTCGAGTACGAGCAGCGGGCCAACACGATCCTGCACGAGCTGGCGCACATGTGGTTCGGTGACCTGGTCACCATGCGCTGGTGGAACGACCTGTGGCTCAACGAGTCGTTCGCCGAGTGGGCCAGCCACTGGTGCAACACCCACGCCACCCGGTTCTCCGAGGCCTGGACGACCTTCCTGTCGATCCGGAAGAACTGGGGATACCGGCAGGACCAGCTCTCCTCCACCCACCCGGTGTACTGCGAGATGCCGGACCTGGAGGCGGTCGAGGTCAACTTCGACGGCATCACCTACGCCAAGGGCGCCAGCGTGCTCAAGCAGCTCGTCGCGTACGTCGGCGAGGAGCCGTTCGTGGCCGGCCTGCGGGCGTACTTCGGCAAACACGCCTGGGGCAACGCCACCTTCGACGACCTGCTCTCCGAGCTGGAGACCGCCTCCGGCCGGGAGCTGCGCAAGTTCGCCGCGCAGTGGCTGGAGACCGCCCAGGTCAACACGCTGCGCCCCGAGGTGACCATCGGCGACGACGGGACGTACCAGCGGGTGCTGGTCCGCCAGGAGGCACCGGCGGGGTACCCGACGCTGCGTACCCACCGCATCGGCGTGGGCCTCTACGACCTCACCGACGGCCGGCTGGTCCGCCGGGAGCGGATCGAGGTCGACGTGACCGGCGAGCAGAGCGAGCTGGACGCGCTGCACGGCAAGCGGGCCGCCGACGTGCTGCTGCTCAACGACGACGACCTGACGTACACCAAGCTGCGGCTGGACGAGCGGTCGATGGCCACCGTGGTGCAGCACATCGCCGGGCTGGAGTCCTCGCTGGCCCGGGCCCTGTGCTGGACGGCCGCCTGGGACATGACCCGCGACGCGGAGCTCGCCGCCCGCGACTACGTGGCGCTGGTGCTGGCCGGGCTGCCCGCCGAGACAGACATCAACCTGGTCACCGCCACCGTGCGGCAGGCGAGCACCACGCTCACCGTCTACGCCGACCCGGCCTGGGCGCCGACCGGCTGGGCGGAGCTGGCCCGGACCGCGAAGACGACGCTGGCCGCAGCCGAGCAGGGCAGCGGCTTCCAGCTCGCCTGGGCCCGCGCGTACGCCTCGGCGGCCCGCTCCGCCGAGGACCTGGCGACCCTGCGCGGCTGGCTGGACGGCAACGGCGTACCGGCCGGGCTGACCATCGACACCGAGTTGCGCTGGACGATCCTCCAGTCGCTGGTGGCCAACGGGGCGGCCGGCGCCGCCGAGGTCGAGGCCGAGCTGGCCGCCGACCGGACGGCCAGCGGCGAGCGGGAGGCCGCCTACGCGCACGCGCTGGTGCCGACAGCCGAGAACAAGGCTGCGGTCTGGGCCGAGCTGACCGGCCCGCAGTCACTGCCGAACTGGCGCAACCGGGCGCTGCTGCAGGGCTTCACCCACCCGGCGCAGGTGGAGCTCACCGCGCCGTACCGGGAGAGGTACTTCGCCAGCGTGGCGCAGGTCTGGGCGCAGCGGGACAGCGAGCCGGCGCAGGAGTTCGTCCAGCTCGCCTACCCGGCGTACCTGGTCGAGGAGGAGACGGTGGCGGCCACCGACGCCTGGCTGGCGCAGGACGGGCACCCGGCGCCGCTGCGCCGGCTGGTCGCCGAGGGCCGCGACGGGGTGGTCCGCTCGCTGAAGGCCCGCGCCAAGGACGCCCAGAGCGCCTGACCGAGGAGTACACGGCCCCGGGCCGGCGCGGGCAGGAGCCCGCGTCGGTCCGGGGCCGTTATCGTGGCGGATGGAGGTGAGCGTGATGGCACAACCTGGCTACGAGTGGCGCCCACCCGAGCGACGCTGGCGCGAGCAGGATCTGCTCGACCTGCCCGAGAACGGGAACCGCTACGAGCTCATCGACGGGAGCCTGCACGTGACCCCACCTGCCGGGCCGGACCACCACGAGCTGGCGGACGACATCCGGATGGCCCTGCGGCTGGCCGCTCAAGCGGATTGGCGGGTGATCCGGGAGATCGGGATACGGATACCGGACGGCAACCTGATTCCGGACATCACCGTGTTGCGGCCGACGGCACCTCGCGACCGCCTCTGGACCGAGCCGGGCGACGTCGCCCTCGTCGTCGAGGTGGAGTCACCCAACAGCCGCCGGCACGACCGGTTCACAAAGCCCGCCCTCTACGCCGAGGCGGGGATTCCCGCCTACTGGCGGGTGGAGCGGGGCGATTTCGGGCCGGTGGTGTACCGGTACGAGCTGGTGAAGGGCGTCCACTACGACCTCCTCGGCACGGTGGGGCCGGACGACGCCGTCGAGGTGGCCGAGCCGTGGCCGATGCGGCTCGATCCCAGCGTCTGGCCGCGCTGAAACCCATGAGAAAGCCCGGCCCGCGTCACGCGGGCCGGGCGTCGTCGTACGTGCGGGGGCTCAGGCCCTGCCGGCGTGGCTGGCGAGCTGGTCGAGGCCGTTGATGATGCCGCCGGCCAGGTCGCCGCCGCCGAACGCCGCCACCATCGACAGCGCGGCGAGCCGGGCGTACGTGTCGGGGATGCGCTTGCGCGCGTGCCGGCCGGTGACCACCTCCAGCTGGCGCTGGTTGGGCGACACCGCGATCAGGACGGACCGGTCGGGGTCGGCGAGCTGGCGGTGCAGGCGCTCGGCATGCTCCCGGACCGGCTCGTCGAGGCCGCCCACGTAGACCGAGAAGACCAGGCCGGTGCCCTGGTCGGCCAGGCGGAGCGCCTCGTCGATGCGCAGCAGCTGGCGGGTCGAGAACGGCCCGTCCAGCACGTCGGGCGGACTACCCGTCCCGCTCTGCATCTCACCAACGGTCACTTGCGCCTCCGGTTCCACCGGCCGGCGCCTCGATGCCGGCCTGCTCGAGCTTGTGGCTGGTCAGCGCCGGCGCCTGCGCGCCCGCGGACAGGGCGGTGCCGGCCGAGTCGGCCAACTGCTCCGGGCGGCCCAGGAACCAGACCGGGGTGAAGTCGAAGCGGCGGCCCGGCCGGTAGCGCTTGGGGCCCCCACCACGGCGGTTGCTGGCGAACACCAGACCGACGATCACCAGCATCACCGCCGCCGGGATGCCGACGAAGATCAGCAACGTCTCAGTGACAGACAATCCCAACGCCCCCAGGCGGAAGATAGCGACCAGAGCATCCGGGTCGGGTGACGATCATGGCGCCGACCTCCCGACTCCGCTGCCATTCACGTTAGCGGAGTCGACGCCCCGCCAGATTGCGGGGTGCCGATCCCATCCGTCACTGCAGTGTTCCAGTTGCGCTGCGGTGGCGATCAGTCGGGCGTCGTCGCCGTAGCGACCGGTCAGCAGCGCCCCGACGGGCAGATCGGTCGCGGTGCGCCCGAGCGGTAGCGAGACGGACGGATCTCCCGTCACGTTGAACACCGCGCAGTACGGCGAGAACCGACGCTGGCGGTCGAAATCGGCCGCCGGGTCGGCGTCGGCGGTGAACCAGCCGACCGGCGCCTGGGGTGCGGCCAGGGTGGGGCAGAGCAGCAGGTCACAGTCGGCGGTGCGGCGAGCGCCGAGGCGTACCTGGGCCTGGATCTCGCCGAGGGTGGCCATCAGCGCGCCGGCGCCGACGACCGCGCCCCGGGCGCGGAGGAACCGGGTCAGCGGCAGCAGTTCGGACTCCCGCTCCGGCGGCACCGGGGCCAGCGCCAGCACGTACCAGAGGGTCTCGAAGAGCGGCCACACCGCGGGGCCGAGCGGCCGGTCGACCTCGACCACCTCGTGGCCGGCCGCGGTGAGCAGCGCGGCGGCCCGGTCCACCGCGGCGACGCAGTCGGGGTGGACCGGCTCTTCGGCGAGCATCGGGGCGTCGAACCGGCCGATCCGCAGGCGGCCCGGGGCGGCCCGGCGGGCGACGCCGAGGTAGCCGCCGTCGGGTCGCGGCGGCGGCAGGTACGGCTCGCCGGGCACCGGCACCGCCATCGCGTCGAGCAGCGCGGCGACGTCGGCGACCGTACGCCCGAGCGGGCCGTTGGTGGGCAGGCCGAACGCGCCGAAGCCGAGCGG
This sequence comes from Micromonospora sp. U56, assembly GCF_018070095.1. Lineage (NCBI taxonomy): Bacteria > Bacillati > Actinomycetota > Actinomycetes > Micromonosporales > Micromonosporaceae > Micromonospora > Micromonospora sp. U56. The sequence continues at coordinate 36,686 of NZ_JAGPYL010000026.1, read as the reverse complement.
GCCGCTGGAGACCAGGCCGCGGCTCGGCTTGTAGCCGACCAGGCCGCAGAGGGCGGCCGGGATGCGCAGCGACCCGCCGCCGTCGGAGCCCTGGGCGACCGGGACCAGGCCGGTGGCCACCGCGGCCGCCGCGCCACCGCTGGAGCCGCCGGCGGTGTACGCCAGGTCCCACGGGTTGCGGGCCGGCGGCGCGACCAGCCCCTCGGAGTAGAGCGAGCAGCCCAGCTCGGAGGTGGTGGTCTTGCCGAGGCTGACCAGCCCGGCGGCGGCCATCAGCCGGACCACGTCGGCGTCCACCGGCGGGACGAAGTCGGCGAAGGCTGCCGAGCCGAAGGTGGTGCGCACCCCGGCGGTGAGGGTCAGGTCCTTGATCGCGGTCGGTACGCCGTGCAGCGGCCCACGCTCCGTGGCCGGCACCGCGTCGGCGGCCCGGGCGGCGGCGAGGGCGCGTTCGGGCGTGACGGTGACGAACGCGCCGACGGTGTCGCCGAGCGCGTCCACCCGGTCGAGGTGGTGCCTGACCAGATCGACGCTGGAGAACTCGCCCCGGGCGACGGCGGCGGCCTGCTCCAGCGCGGTCAGGTCGTGCGGCTCGGCCATGCCGCCATCCTGCCCGCTCGGCGGCCGGTTGGCCCGCCGACACGACCGGGACCCAGATCCGCGCCGACGTGGCGTCAGGAGAGGGTGCCCGCCGGGGCGACCCACTCGGACCGTGGGCCACCGACCTCGGTCAGGAGGTCGAAGTCACGGTCATAGTGCAGAACGGTCGCCGAGTATTCGGCGGCCGTGGCGGCGACGGTCACGTCAACCGGGCTGGCGGCGCGGTGCTGAATTCGGGCGGTCAGCGCCAACTGCAGGTCACGGGCGCGCGTGCAGACCGCCGCGGTGACCGGCAGGTCCACCATGAGTTGCGCGCGCCGGGCCCGGATGGTCGTGGCGTCCCGGAAGTCCCGCGCGCTGCGGCCGTCCTCGAGATCCAGCGGAAGGCATGTTGCCGCGAGGCCCTCCTCGAGGATCGCCGCGAGTCGCTTCTGGACCACCGGCAGACGCATCCGGGCCCAGGCCGACGTGTCGATCAGATAGAGGCCGCCCGGAGTCACGCGGCATCCTGCTGGCCGCGCGGTGTCTTGTCGTCGTCCAGGATCCCGGTCCAGTCCCGGTCGACGGACAGCAGTTCGCGTACGGCCTCCAGCCGCTCACTGCGTTCCGCCACCAGCCGCAGCGCCGCGTGGATCGTGTCCTTCTTACTCTTGGTGCCCAGCTCACGCCGCGCGCGTTCGAGTAGTTCATCATCGAGGTCGATAACAGTCTTCACGAGAAGACTATATAACGCCACGCAATGTTTATATACCCGGCCGGCCGAGGAAGCGCAGCGCGTTGCCGCCGAGCAGCTGGTCGCGCTGCTCGCCGGTGAGGAAGTCCGCCTCGTGGACCACCCGCCCGACCGGCCGCTCCCCCAGTGGGTACGGGTAGTCGCTGCCCAGCAGCACCCGGTCCGCGCCCATGGTGTCGACCAGCAGCCGCAGCGCGGCCGGGGCGAAGACCACCGAGTCGACGCTGAACCGGTCGGTGTAGGAGCTGGGCGGCGCGGTCGAGGCGCCGCGTACCAGGTCGCCACGGCGGTGCCAGGCGTTGTCGGCGCGGCCCAGCCAGAACGGGAAGCTGCCGCCGCCGTGCGCGAAGCAGATCCGCAGCGTCTCCGGCACCCGGTCGAAGACCCCGCCGAGGATGAGCGCCAGCACCGACAGGTGCGTCTCGGCGGGCATGCCGGTGAGCCAGCGGGCCATCCACCGGTCCAGCCGGGGCCCGCCCGGCATGTCCCACGGGTGCACGAAGACCGGCGCGCCCACCGCCGCGCAGTGGGTCAGGAACTGCACGATGCCGGCGTCGTCGAGGTCGCGGTCGCCGACGTGGTTGCCGATCTCCACGCCGACGTGCCCGGCCGCCAGGCAGCGGTCCAGCTCGGCGCAGGCCGCGTCCGGGTCCTGCAACGGCACCTGGCAGAAGGGCACCAGCCGGTCCCCACCGGCGGCGGTGACCTCCAGGGTGAGGTCGTTGAAGATCCGGGCGATCTTCACCGCCTGGTCGGCGGGGCGGTCGTAGGAGAAGAAGACCGGCGTCGGGGAGACCACCTGCACGTCGACGCCGTCGGCGGCCATGTCGGCCAGCCGGGTCGGGGCGTCCCAGCACTCCGCGCCGACCGGGCGGAACTCCATCTCGCCCACCATGATCATGGCGGCGCGCTCGGAGTCCACCCGCAACCAGGGCCAGCCGGACCCGCCGCACGCCGCGGCGAGGTCCGGCCACCCCCTGGGTACGACGTGCGTGTGCACGTCGACGACCGGTGGGCGCATCAGCCCTTGCCCGGGTGCAGCGTGCCGCACTTGTCGCAGGTGCGCGCGGACTCGTCGGCGTAGAACGCCTGGAAGACCGGGGGCAGGTCGGCGGCGATGTCGCGCACCTGCAGCTCCACCTCGTGCACCTTGTGCCCGCACTCCGGGCAGTACCACTGGAACTTCTCCAGCGTGCCCTCCTCGCGGACCCGCTCCACCACCACGCCGATCGAGCCGGGCTCGGGACGCTGCGGCGAGTGCGGGGTGTCGCGCGGCAACATCCACATCTGACCCTCGCGCACGTGCACCGTACGCGGCCCCTCGGGCGTCATCAGGTTGATGTGCATGTTGCCCTTGACCTGGTAGAAGAACTCCTCGTACGGGTCGACGTGGAAGTCGGTGCGCTGGTTGGGCCCGCCCACCACCATCACGATGAAGTCGTCCCCACCCGGGAACATCTCCTTGTTGCCCACCGGCGGCTTCAGCAGGTGCTGGTTCTCCGCGATCCAGCCCGGGAAGCTGAACGGCTCGGCGATCTCACTCACGACTGACCTCCTTGGGGAAGCAGGGCGACGGCCTGAATCTCGATCAGCAGGTGCGGGTGCGGCAACTGGTGCACGGCAACCGTCGTCCGGGTCGGCCCGGACGCGTCGAAGAACTCCGCCCACACCTCGTTGTAACCACCGAAGTCGTTCATGTTGACCAGGTAGGAGGTCACCTGGACGAGGTCGGAGAGGTCCGCACCGACCGACCGCAGCAGATCACGGATGTTCTCGATGACCGCCCGGGTCTGCGCCCGGATGTCGAGGTCCGTGGTGCCGAACTCGTCCACCGACACACCCGCGAAGGTGTTGTCCGGCCGCCGCGACGACGTGCCCGAGACGAAGACGAACCCGCCCGCCACCTTGACATGCGGAAACGCCCCCCGCGGCACCGCCTTGCCGGCAACTACCCGGGCGGTCACGACGCAGCCCGAAGAGAAGCGGTGCCGAGCTTCTCCACGACGGCACGCACATGGGCACCGGGACGCAGCGGCACCGCAGCGGTGGCGGCGCCGGCGAGGAAGACCCACCCGGAGCGCATCCGCACCCCGTGCCGACCGGCCAGCCGGATGCCCTCGTCCAGCGCCCGGCGCGGGTCGCCGAGGATCGCCGCCGTCGAGCCGACCTGCGCCACCCGCCCGTCGATCTCCAGCAGCACGCCCAGGTTGTCCAGCCCGTCGGGCACCGGCGACCACGGCCCGACCACGAACGCCGCCGCCGAGGTGTTGTCGGCGACCACGTCGGGCAGGGAGAAGGAGAAGTTCGCGTAGCGGGAGTCGATCAGCTCGATCGCCGGGGCGACCGCGCGGACCGCGTCGGCGAAGGCGCCGACCGGCTCGCCCGGATCGGGAAGGCGGTCCAGCAGGAACGCGACCTCCGGCTCGACCCGTGGGTGGATGAAGTCGGCCACGTCGACCGTGCCGCCGTCGGGGACCCGCATCACGTCGGTTAGCCGGCCCCAGATCACCTCGTTTACCCCCATCTGGGCCATCTTCGCCTTGCTGGTCAGCCCCATCTTGAGCCCGACCAGCCGCTCGCCCCGCTCCAGCCGGCGCTGCAGCAGCGCGGTCTGCACCGCGTACGCGCCGTCGACGTCCAGGCCGGTCTCGGCGGCCAGCTGCGGGATCGCGGTGGCCGAGTCCGCCGCCACGCCCAGCCGCTCGGCGATACCCGCGACATCCACCCCGATCATGCGGCCTCCCCCTGCTCGTCGCGGCCGGTCAACCGCTCCTCGCGGCCGGCCAGGTCCAGCGCCACGTCCACGATCATGTCCTCCTGGCCGCCGACCATCCGCCGCCGGCCCAGCTCGACCAGGATCGAGCGGACGTCCACGCCGTACTTCGCCGAGGCGCGCTCGGCGTGCCGCAGGAAGCTGGAGTAGACCCCGGCGTACCCGAGGGAGAGCGTCTCCCGGTCGACCTGGACCGGGCGGTCCTGCAGCGGCCGGACGATGTCGTCGGCCGCGTCCATCAGCGCGAACACGTCGCAGCCGTGCTTCCAGCCGTGCAGCTCGGCGACGGCCACGAAGACCTCCAGCGGGGCGTTGCCGGCCCCGGCGCCCATCCCGGCCAGCGACGCGTCCACCCGGACGGTACGGCCGTGCGGGGCGTCCGGCCCGGCCAGCCCGTCGCCGGCGATCCGGCCGTGCTCGACGGCGAGCACGCTGTTGGCCACCCCGAGCGACAGGTTGTGGTGGGCGTGGATGCCGATCTGCGTCTCCGGCCGGAGCACCTGCCGGTACGCGTCGACCCGCTGGGCCACGTCGGACATCAGCAGCCGGCCGCCGGAGTCGGTGACGTAGACGCAGTGCGCCCCGTACGACTCCATCAGCTTGGCCTGGGCGGCCAGCCCGGCCGGGTCGTTCATGTGCGACATCATCAGGAACCCGGAGACGTCCATGCCGTTCTCCCGGGCCCAGGAGATGTGCTGGGCGGAGATGTCCGCCTCGGTGCAGTGGGTGGCGATCCGCACGCTGGTCACCCCGAGCGCCTTCGCCGCCTTCAGGTCGGCGATGGTGCCGATCCCGGGCAGCAGCAGGGTGGTCAGCTTCGCGGTGGTCAGCACCTCGGCGGCGGCGGAGATCCAGTCGGCGTCGCTCGCGGCGCCGTGGCCGTAGTTGACGCTGGAGCCGGCCAGCCCGTCGCCGTGCGCCACCTCGATGGCGGCCACCCCGGCGGCGTCCAGCGCGGCGGCGATGGTGCGCACCTGGTCGACGGTGTAGCGGTGGGCGATGGCGTGCATGCCGTCGCGCAGCGTCACGTCCTGGATGTACAGGTCGGTCATGCCGCCACCTCCGCGCTGCTCGCGCGGCGGGCCACCAGTCGCTCGGCGGTGCGCAGCGCGGCGGAGGTCATGATGTCCAGGTTCCCGGCGTACGCCGGCAGGTAGTGCCCGGCCCCGGAGACCTCCAGGAAGACCGAGACCTGCCAGCCGGTCAGGTGCCGGCCGAGCGACGGCACGTAGGTGTCGACCCGGTCGAACTGCACGTCCTGCTTGAGCCGGTAGCCGGGGACGTACTCCTGGACCGTGGCCACCATGTCGGCCACCGAGGCGGCGATGGCCGCCCGGTCGGCGTCGGTGTCCGGGCAGAGGCAGTAGACGGTGTCGCGCATCAGCAGCGGCGGGTCGGCCGGGTTGAGCACGATGATCGCCTTGCCGCGCTCCGCGCCGCCGACCACCTCGATCGCCCGGGCGGTGGTCTCGGTGAACTCGTCGATGTTGGCCCGGGTGCCCGGACCGGCCGACTTCGAGGCGATCGAGGCGACGATCTCCGCGTACGCGACCGGCGTGACCCGGCCGACGGCGGCGACGATCGGCACGGTGGCCTGCCCGCCGCAGGTGACCATGTTGACGTTGCTCTCGTGCAGGTGCTCGTCCAGGTTCACCGGCGGCACCACGTACGGGCCGATGGCCGCCGGGGTCAGGTCGACCACCGTGCGGCCGTGCGCCCGCAGCACGGCGTCGTTGTGCCGGTGCGCGCCGGCCGAGGTGGCGTCGAAGACCAGCTCCACGTCGGCGAACTCGGGCATGGCGACGAGCCCGTCCACGCCGTCGGCGGTGGTGGCCACGCCGAGCCGCCGGGCCCGGGCCAGGCCGTCGGACTCCGGGTCGATGCCGGCCATCGCCACCATCCGGAGGCTGTCGCTGAGCCGCAACACCTTGATCATCAGATCGGTGCCGATGTTGCCGGACCCGATCACCGCCACACCCGTGGTCATGCCCGGGCCTCCTTCGCAAAACAGGTCCGCACCGAACCGAGCCCGGAGATCCGGGCCTCGTACGCGGCGCCCGGGGTGACCGGCACCATCGGGCCGAGCGCCCCGGAGAGCACCACGTCGCCCGCGCGCAGCGGGTCGCCGGCCCGGGCCATCGTCCGCACCAGCCACTCCAGCGCGTGCAACGGATTGCCGAGGCAGGCCGCCCCGGCGCCGACCGAGACCGGCTCGCCGGCGTGCTCCAGCACCATCCCGCACAACCGCAGGTCCACGTCGGCGAGCCGGCGCGGCGTGGTGCCGAGCACGAACATCCCGCTGGAGGCGTTGTCGGCGACGGTGTCCACGATGGAGATGTCCCAACCGGCGATCCGCGAGTCGACGATCTCGATGGCCGGGAGCACGTGGTCGACCGCCCGGAGCAGGTCCACGGTGGTGACCCGCTCGTCGGTCAGGTCCGCGCCGAGCACGAAGGCGATCTCCGCCTCCACCCGGGGCTGGAGCAGGCGCTCGATCGGCACCTCGACGCCGTCGCCGACCGCCATCGCGTCGGTCAGCACCCCGAAGTCCGGCTGGAAGACGCCGAAACTCTCCTGCACCGCCCGGGAGGTCAGCCCGATCTTCGCGCCCACCCGGCGCTCGCCCCGGCCCTGCCACGCCCGCGCCTGCAACTGCTGCACCCGGTACGCCGACTCGACGTCGCCCTCCGGCAGCAGCCGCCCGCGCAGCGGTGGGCAGGGCTTCCCGCTGGTGCGGGCCTCGGCCAGCTCCCGGTTCGCCGCTTCGATGTCAGCTCTCACGCCGGCTCCTACCCCGCTCACGACAGGTCCACGCAGACGTTGGTCAGTTCCGAGTAGAAGTCCAGCGAGTGCACGCCACCCTCCCGGCCGATGCCGGAGGCCTTCACGCCGCCGAACGGGGTGCGCAGGTCGCGCAGGAACCAGGTGTTCACCCAGACGATGCCGGCGTCCAGCCGGGCGCCGGCCCGGTGCGCCCGGCCCACGTCCCGGGTCCAGACCGTCGCCGCCAGGCCGTACTCGGTGCCGTTGGCCAGCGCGTACGCCTCGTCCTCGTCGTCGAACGGGGCCACGTGCACGACCGGGCCGAAGATCTCCTCGGTGTTGGTCCGCGCCCGCGCGCCGAGCCCGGTCAGCACGGTCGGCTGCACGTACGCCCCACCGTCGCGGCCGTCGCCGAAGCGCGGCACGCCACCCCCGGTGAGCACCTCGGCGCCCTCGGTCCGGGCCAGCGCGTAGTGGCCCAGCACCTTGTCCCGGTGGCCGTGCGAGATCAGCGGCATGTTCGCGGTGGCCTCGTCGGCCGGCCACCCGTACGCCAGCTCCCCGGCCCGCTTGGCCAGTCGGGCGGTGAACTCCTCGAAGACCGGGCGCTGCACGTAGATCCGCTCCGTGCAGAGGCAGACCTGCCCGCCGTTGGTGAAGCTGGAGCGCACCGAGCCGGCCACCGCCGCGTCCAGGTCGGCGTCGGCGAAGACCAGCCCGGCGTTCTTGCCGCCCAGCTCGAACGAGACGGCCTTCACCCCGTCCGCGGCGGCCCGCATGATGGCGCCGCCGGTGGCCGACTCGCCGGTGAAGGTGATCGCGTCGACCCCCGGGTGCCGGGTGAGGAACTCACCGGCCGAGTCCGGGCCGAAGCCGTGCACCAGGTTGAACACCCCGTCCGGCACGCCGGCGGCGGCCATCACCTCGGCCAGCAGCGTCGCCGAGGCGGGCGTCTCCTCGCTGGGCTTGACCACCACGGCGTTGCCGCAGGCCAGCGCCGGGGCCACCTTCCAGGTGAGCAGCAGCAGCGGCAGGTTCCACGGCACGATCACGGCGACCACACCGACCGGCTTGCGGACGGCGTAGTTCAGCGCCCGGCCGCCGGCCGGGGTGACCGTGGTGAACGACTCGGTCGGCGCGGTCGCCACGATCTCGGCGAAGGCCCGGAAGTTCGCCGCGCCGCGCGGAATGTCCAGGGTGCGGGCCTGCGAGATGGCCTTGCCGGTGTCGGCGACCTCGGCGGTGACCAGGTCGTCGAAGCGACGTTCCAGCTCGTCGGCGACCCGGCGCAGCACCTCGGCGCGCTCCCGCTCCCCCATCCGGCCCCACGGCCCGCGCAGCGCCGCCCGGGCGGCGGCCACCGCGTCGTCCACGGTGGACTTCGACGCCTCGACCACCTCGAAGACCGGCTCGCCGGTCACCGGGCTGCGCTTGGTGAAGCGTGGCCCCGCGTCGACGAACTCGCCGCCGACGAAGTGGCGCAGCAACCCCGGCCCGTCCGGCGCGCTCCCGGCCATCAGCCGCGCGTCCCAGAGCGTCATCCGCGCCTCCCCCGGCCGATCGCCGCACCCACCGCGCCGACCAGCAACGCCAGCCCGCCCGCGGCCACCGCCCCCACCACCGCGTACTGGCGGCGCACCCGGCGGCGCACCTGCGCGTACGGGGTGGTGGAGAAGGAGACCAGTTCGTACTGCGAAACGTACCGGCCGGGCAGCGCCCGTTCCAGGGCGTGCTCGACCCGCTTGCGGGTCTGGAACACCGGCGAGGCGACCTTGTCCCGCATCTCCACGAAGTTGGCCAGCGCCATCCGGGCGATCGCCTCGGCGTTGTCCTGCCGGCGCCGCTGGTAGAGCGGCAGCGCGGCGGACCAGTCGTCGTCGCACTCGTCCAGGCAGCGGTCCAGTTCGACGACGTCCTCCATGGCGCAGTTGGCGCCCTGGCCGTAGAACGGCACGATGGCGTGCGCCGCGTCGCCGAGCAGCGCCACCTTCCCGTCGACCTGCCAGGGCGCGCAGCGGACCGTGCCCAGCACCCCGACCGGGTTGTGCTGGTAGTCGTCGACCAGGTTGGGCGCGAGCGGGATCAGGTCCGGGTAGTGGGTGGCGAAGTGCCGCTCGATCGCCGCCGGGCTGCCCAGCGAGGCGAAGCTGGCGGTGCCGTGGGTGGGCCAGAAGAGCGTGCAGGTGAACGAGCGGTCCGGGTTGGGCAGCGCGATCATCATGGAGGTGCCGCGCGGCCAGATGTGCAGCGCCGACGGATCGAGGGCGAAGTCCCCGCCGAGCGGCGGGATGGTGAGTTCCTTGTAGCCGTAGTCGAGGAAGTCCAGGCTTTCGGTCAGCACGCCGTACCCGAGCAGTTGCCCGCGCACGGCGGAGCCGGCGCCGTCGGCGCCGAGGACGACCGACGCGGTGGCGGCGACCTTGCCCTGCGGGGTCTCGAAGGTCATCTCGCCGCTGGTCGGGTCGAGGCCGACCAGCCGGTGGTCGAAGGCGATCCGCACCCCGGGCAGCGCGGCGGCGGCGTTGAGCAGGGCGTTGTTCAGCGCGCCCCGGCTGATCGAGTTGATCGCCCGGTCCCCGGAGCCGCTGTACGACTGGAACTGCGGCTCGCCGGCGACCGGGTGGATCATCCGGCCGCGCATCGGCAGGGCGTCCGCCATCACCTGCTCGGCCAGGCCGATGCGGCGCAGCGCGTCCAGGCCGCGCTCGGAGAGCGCCAGGTTGATCGACCGGCCGCGCTCGACCCGCCCGGTCCTCGGGTCCGGCCGCCGCTCGTAGAGGGCCACCGGGTAGCCGCGTCGGGCCAGGTAGCAGGCCAGCAGGCAACCGGCGAGCCCAGCGCCGACCACCGCCACCTCGTCACGTTCCATGCTCATGGGCGCCCCTCGGCAACGGTCGCCGCCAGCGCGTCGGCGACCCGCCAGCAGTCGTGGTACGTGGAGTAGAGCGGCACCGGGGCGAACCGGACGATGTCCGGCTCCCGGGCGTCGGCGACCACGCCGTGCTCGTGCCGCAGCCGCTTGGTCAGCTCGGCCGCGCTGCCGGCGCCGATGCGCACCGAGAGCTGGCAGCCCCGCCGGGCGGGATCGCGCGGGGTGACCACGGTCAGCGGCCGGCCGGGGATCACCTCGTCGAGCAGCCGTTCCAGGTAGCCGGTGAGCCGGACGCTGCGCTCCCGCAGGGCCGGCATGCCGACGCTGTCGAAGAGCTCCAGCGAGGTACGCACCGGGCCCATCGCGAAGATCGGCGGGTTGGAGATCTGCCAGGCCTCCACGGTGGCCGGCGGCCGGGAGACCGGGGTCATCTCGAACCGGGTGGTCGCCTCGGTGCTCCACCAGCCCTCGAAGCGGGGCAGCCGGGAGTCGCCCAGGTGCCGCTCGTGGACGAAGACCCCGCCCAGCGCGCCGGGCCCGGAGTTGAGGTACTTGTAGGAGCACCAGGCGGCGAAGTCGACGTCCCAGTCGTGCAGCGCCAGCGGCACGTTGCCGGCGGCGTGGGCCAGGTCCCAGCCGACGATCGCGCCGGCCGCCCGGCCGGCGGCGGTGATCGCCGGGATGTCCATCAGCTCGCCGGTGAGGTAGTTGACCCCACCGAGCAGCACCAGCGCCACCCGGTCGCCCTCGGCGGCCAGATAGTCGGTCACGTCCTCGGTGCGCAGGGTGTCCTCGCCGGCGCGCGGCGTCAGCCGGACCACGGTGTCGTCCGGGTCCAGGCCGTGGAAGCGGGCCTGGCTGCGCACCGCGTAGCTGTCCGAGGGGAAGGCGCTGTCCTCGATGACGATCCGGGTCCGCTCCCCGGCGGGCCGGTAGAAGCTCACCATCAGCAGGTGCAGGTTGACGGTGAGGGAGTTCATCACCACGGTCTCCGCGGGCCGGGCGCCGACCAGTCGCGCGGCGGGCGCCGTCAGCAGCTCGTGGTACGGCAGCCACGGCCGCTCCGCCTCCAGGTGCCCCTCGACACCGAGCCGGCTCCAGGCGTCCAGGTCGGCGAGGAGTTCCGCGCGGGTGGCCCGCGGTTGCAGCCCGAGGGAGTTGCCGGCCAGGTAGGCGGTCTGCGGGTAGCGTCCGCCGTCCGCGGGCGGCACGTGGAAGAGGTGCCGGTGCCCGGGGTCGGCGGCGTCGAGGCGGTGCGCCTCCTGCTCCGAGGTCATGTCCCGCTCCCCGCTCACATCGCCGTCCGGGCCGACCACAGCTCCGGGAAGACCACCCGGGCCATGCTGCGTTGCAGCCAGGCCAGTCCGGCCGAGCCGCCGCTGCCGACCTTCGCGCCCATCGTGCGCTGCACGGCCTTGACGTGGTTCCACCGCCAGTCGCCGAACTGCTCGGCCACCTCGGTCAGCGCCTCGCCGAGCAGGCGGAGGTGGTTCTGCGGCCCGCCGTCGTCGTAGATCTCGACCCAGGCCGCCTCGACCGACGGGTGGGGCAGGTGCTCGACGGTGACGTCCCGCTCCAGCAGGTCGGCGGGGAGGCCGTGGCCGTGTCGGGCGAGCAGGGCGATCACGTCGTCCCAGAGGCTCGGCACGTCGAGCGCGGCGCGCAGCTCGTCGTAGACCTCCTCCTGGCGGCGGAACGGCCGGATCAGCGCCGGGTCGCGCAGGCCGAGCAGGAACTCCAGGTGCCGGTACATGGCGGACTGGAAGCCGGAGCCCTCGCCGAGCAGGTTGCGGAACCGGTTGAAGTCCGCCGGGGTCATCCAGCGCAGCCCGTGCCAGGCGGCGTTGAGCCCCTCCAGGTGCAGCGCGGCCCGGCGCAGCGGCGCCAGCGCCTCCCACACCCGGTCGGCGCGCAGGTCCTGCTGGGCCTGGCGCAGCTCGTGGCAGGTCAACCCGAAGTACAGCTCCATGATCTGGCTGACCATCAGGAAGGACATCTCGCCGGGGTCCGTGCTGAGCGGCTGCTGCAGGGTGTGCAGGGTGCTGGCGTGCACGTACGCGTCGTACGGCACCCGGTCGGCGAACTCCAGCGTGGGTTCGCCGCCGTTGCGGGCCGCCCGCGCGGTGCGCTGCTGCGGCGTGACCGGGCGCACCGCGGCGGTGCGGGTGGGCGCGCGCAGATCCGTCTGATCCACCTTGTCGTCTCCTCCGTGAGCCGGGTGACGACATGATGCCCTGGTCACAACGGCGTACGGAATGCCGATTCGACGGCGATCCGCAGTTTCACCTTTGGTGCGGAAGGCTCTTCTGCCGTTCGACCTGCGGAAGGTAAGGTCCACGCGTGGACGAGATGGACTGGGCCCTGCTGCGTGAGCTGCAGACCGACGCGCGACTGTCGTACAGCGAGCTGTCCCGGCGGGTGCACCTGTCCCCGCCGGCGGTGGCCGAGCGGGTCCGCCGGCTGGAGGAGTCCGGCGTGATCACCGGCTACCACGCCCACGTGGACCTGACCCGGGCCGGTCGCGGCGTGGTCGCGCTGATCCGAATGTCCTGCTACGGCTCGCGCTGCATCCTGCACGACCCGGACGTCGCCGGCTGGCCGGAGATCCGGGAGATCCACCGGATCACCGGCGACGCGTGCAGCATGCTCAAGGTCGCCGCCGGCTCGATCACCGAGTTCGAGGCGGTCATCGACCGGCTCGCCCCGTACGGCCAGCCGTCCAGCACGATGGTGCTCTCCACCCCGCTGGACTGGCACCCGGTCACCCCGCTGCCGAACCCGCCGGCCGGGGCGCCGGGCACCCGCCGCCGCTGACCGGGCGGGTTTGCCCCACGGCGAGCGGGAATGCAGGCCCGGACACCCGTCGCAGGATTCCGGCGCACCTGGCCGGGAGGGGAGAATCATGCGGGGGCTCAGCGCGTACCATCGTGCCTTTTCCACCGTCCTGGCGATGTTCGCCCTGGTCGCGGCGTTCGTCCTGGCAACGGCCACACCGGCCCGGGCCGGGGAGAACACCTTCGTCGAGGTCACGCCGAACACCGCGCAGGCCGGCACCCGGGTCAGCATCCGGGCCAGTTGCGACAACGCCAACAACCAGCAGGCCACCGTGCAGTCGGACGCCTTCGGCCGGGTGGTACTGCGGCCGGACAACGGCTTCCTGACCGGGGCGGTGACCATCCCGGGCAACAAGCAGCCGGGCGACTACCCGGTCGACCTGCGGTGCGCCAACGGAAACACCGCGTCGACCACCCTGACCGTGCTGAACATGGCCCAGCCGACCAAGGGCCCGGCGACCGGGGCCGGCGGCACCGCCGACGGCCGGGGCGCTGGCTCGCTGCTCCTGGTCGGCGGCCTGGCCGTGGTGACCGTGGTGGCCGGGCTCGGGATGTTCGGCGGGAGTCGCCGGCGGGCCGGGACGAAGTCCTGACCCCACGTCGCCATGACCCGCACACGCAGACGCACCCCGCGGTCGGGTCGGGACCGGGTCCGCGCCGCGGCCCGGCTGGCGGCCCGTGCGGCCGGCCGCTTCCGCCGGGTGGCCGGCCAGGCCTTCACCGCCAGCGTGACCACGACCGACCCGGTCGCCCACGCCCGTCCGGTACGGCCGGCGGCGGGGCCGGCCCGGTACGGCGGCTACCGGAGCCGGGGACCGGGCGCCGCGTTCATGGTGATCGCCACCCTGATGGCGCTGATCGTCGCGATGCTCGGCGTCGAGCAGGTGACCGGCCTCAGCGTCCTGCCGGACCGGTTCATCGCCGGCCTGCGCCCGGCGCCGAAGAAGTTCCCGGTGCTGCCGGGCAGCCCACCGACCCTGATCTCGATCTCCCGGATCGACGTGCAGGCCCCGGTGCACCACGTCGGGATCGCCCCGGACGGCAGCATCGGGGTGCCCGACGCCGCCCGCGCCCAGGAGGCCGGCTGGTACGACCAGAGCCCCACCCCCGGCCAGTACGGCCCGGCGGTGATCGTCGGGCACGTCGATACCTCCACCGGCCCGGCGGTCTTCCACGGGCTGCGGGACCTGCGCGACGGCGACACGGTCGAGGTGACCCGCGAGGACCGGAAGGTGGCGGTCTTCGAGGTGAACCAGGTGCAGCGCTACGGCAAGGAGGACCTGCCGGTGGACGAGGTGTTCGGCGACTTCAGCCGCCCGAACCTGCGACTGATCACCTGCGGCGGCCGGTGGGTGGGCGGCGAGACCGGCTACGCCGACAACGTCGTGGTGTACGCCTCGCTGGTGAAGGCGCGCGACCGGTGACCCGGCGGCGCCGGCGCCCCGCTCAGGCGGCCTCGGGCTCGCGCAGGTCGAGCCAGTCCGCCCAGCGCGGGTCGGGCGCCCGGTGACCCAGCACCCGCCAGGCGGTGCCCTTGGGGGCGGCGGGCAGGGAGTGCAGCCGCCAGCCCAGCTCGGCCGGGGTCTTGTCGCCCTTGGTGTGGTTGCACCGGGCGCAGGCGGCGACCACGTTCTCCCAGGCGTGCCGGCCACCCCGGCTGCGCGGGAAGACGTGGTCGATGGTCTCCGCGGGCCCCCGGCAGTAGGCGCAGCGCCCGCCGTCCCGGGCGAAGATCGCCCGCCGGGACAGCCCGACGTGGGTGCGGTACGGCACCCGGACGAAGCGGGTCAGCCGGACCACGGAGGGCACCGGGAGGGCGTCGCGGGCGCTGTGCAGGACGCCGTCGCCGTCGGCGACGCAGACCGCCTTGGCGGAGAGCACGAGGATGGCGGCGCGACGCACCGACACGACACACAGCGGCTCGTAGGTGGCGTTGAGAACCAGCGCGCCGGAGCCCACCGTGGGTCGTATGTCAGGCATCGTGCTCACCCTCCCGGTCCAGCTGCCCACCACTGGCCACGCCGGCCGCGCCCCGCGCAGCGGGGAACCACGACCGACGTCGGCGGGATCACCGACGTCCGTTGCGCCCATCGTCCCTGATAAGACCCGCGATTGCACGTACTAATCTCGCTTGTGCCAGACGGATCACCCGCACTGGGGCGGATCAGCGCCAGGAGCTGGGTGGCACCTTGCGTCGTCTGACGACGTTTGACGGCCCTTGTCGGTGTCAGTTGTGCCGGATCTGTGCCCGATGATCTTCCGCCCGCCCCTCCCCGGCTGCGCACTCTAGCCATCCCGTCGGCCTTCGTCCGCACCGTGGAGTGGGTGGGGCCTGCCCGGTCAGGGTGGAGCACCCAGCGGCTGAACGACCTTGACCGGGCAGGCCCCACCCACTCGGCTCTGCCCGGACGGAGGCTGTCGGGATGGCGCCACCATCCCGGAGTGCCGGAGTGCCCCGCCGGAGGCAAGCGCTTCGGGGACGGGGAACACTTCCAGCGGTATTGATCGAGGGCGCGGACGTAGTTGATCAAACCGGACGACTGCGGCCCCGACATGCCGCTACACCTGGCGTGGATGGCCGACGATGGTCACTGCTGGCCCCCCTTCGACGGCCTGGAAACGGCATGATCTTGAACCGGCCCTGGACACCGGTCGAGCACGCTCGGCCATAAGCTACGGCGGGTCCGAAGGCTGGACACCGTGCCATAACCTGGATCAAGGATGAGGATGAACGACCCCGCGAGCGTCTACCTGCCCACCGTGTTGGGCGGCGCGGCTGCCGTGCAGGACTACGTATACATTCTGGAACTTCGCGAGGACCCAGATCGCGAATCCTGGTCGTTGGTCTTCCAGGAGTGCGGCGAGCCTGACGAGCAGGATCGAGCGCTCGGGTGGGACACGTACTGGATTGAGGCTGGCGGGCGGAGTTGCTACGGCGGACTCGTGGAGTGCGAGATCCGCACCGACAAGCAACCGACCTTGCCGGCGATGCCTCCGCACGACCTGACTGAGCTGCGCCTCGTTCTTACAGAATCAGCTGCGGCGAGGCTTCGTCTGCCAACCGAGGTCTACTTCACTCTCCATCTTGACGAGAGCCAACTACAGATGGTCAAACAGGGCTTGGTACGCATCCTCAATTCTGGTCGGCCGGACTCGGCTCCTCGCCTCTTGCGGCTGTAACCCCCGCTACGCCCTGTGCCATCCCGTCGGCCGTCGTCCGCACACCGTGGAGTGGGTAGGGCCTGCCCGGTCAAGGTGGAGCACCCAGCGGCTGAACGACCTTGACCGGGCAGGCCCTACCCATTCGGCTCTGCCCGGACGACGGCTGTCGGGATGGCGCCAACCATCCCGGAGTGCCCGAGGACCCCGCCGGAGGCACTGCCCTTGTCCCGATAAACACCAAAGCCCCGGATCTGCCACACCCATGGCGGCCCGGGGCTTCGTCGTATGTCGCGCCGCCGGCGGGCTAACACCGACGCGCTGGCGGCCGTAGGCCAGAGGCGCGGCGGCGGGCCATCGGCCCGGCCCAGGTTCGGCGGCGCGAGCGGCCCGCGGCGCGGGCCGCCTTGATCTCGTACAGAAATTCCTCACATACATCCGAGGACACCCGTGTCCGGTCCCAGGACCTACGTGATGGATCGGTATCAGGACCTGGCTGACACCCCCCCCCTGTAGAACGCCGCCACTCGACCCGGGCCATGGCAGCACATCCGCATCCACCAGAGCCCGCAGCGTGGTACTGCTTCAAAGCGACAATGACGGCAGAAGCGGGCGAGCCTATGGCGACCAGTAGGACGGGCGGGCTGCTGCGGAGACCCGGGCAGCCGCAGCAGGCAACGTTCCTGGAACTGTTCTTCGACCTGGTGTTCGTCCTCGCGCTCTTCCGGCTCACGCAGGGGCTGATCCAGAATCTGACGTGGATCGGCATCTTCCAGACGCTGGTGTTGCTGCTGGCCCTGTGGTGGGTCTGGTCCCGCGTTGCGGGGACAACCGACAGGTTCGATCCGCAACGACCGCCGATACAGCTGCTGGCCATCGCGTCCATGTTTGGCATCATGGTGATGGCCGCCGCGACGCCGGAGGCGTTCGGCAAGCGAGGCCTATTCTTCGCGGGCGCGTACGTCGCCGTTCGGATTGGCGCCAGCGTCGTCCTCGTGCTCCTGCTGCGCGGCCACCAGGCGCAGCGCGCCTTCCTGCGGCAATTCTTCTGGTACGGCGTGTCCGCCGTGCCATGGATCGCGGGAGCCGTCGCGCACGATACGGCGCGTCTGGCGCTGTGGACGCTCGCGGTGGCCGTCGACTACACGGCGACCGCACTCCGCTTGCCCACACCGGGGTTGGGTCGCCTTGCGCGATCGGAGCTTGCGATCCTGGGCGAGCACTTGGCCGAGCGCTTCCGGCAGTTCTTCATCATTGCGCTCGGCGAGTTGATCCTGGTCACGGGTCTGGCGTTCGGCACCAGTGGCTTCGGGGCCGAGCACAGCCTTGCAGCCTTGGTGTATTTCACTACCACCGTGCTGTTGTGGCGAATCTATATCTACCGCGCTGGGCAGCTGCTGGCGGAAGCCATCGCGGCCGCCCCCGATCCGCTCCGCCTCAGCATCTCGGCAACCTACTCCCACCCGATCATGGTGGCCGGCATCGTCATCACCGCCAACTGCGTCGATCACGTCCTCGCCCACCCGTTCGGACACGCAGAGCCGATCTGGATCGCCATGATCCTCGGCGGGCCTGCGCTGTTCCTGGCCGGGCGCGGCATCTTCGAGTACGCGGTCTTCGCCCGCGTGTCCCGCAACCGGCTGATCGGTGTCCTGGTCCTCGCCGCCATCTCACCGGCGATGATCCGGGCGCCGCGGCTGGTGATCGCCATCGCCGCTGCTCTCGTCCTGGCCGCGATCGCCCTATCCGATACAGGCCGCGCCCGAGGACGCCCACCCGAACCGCCGTCACCGCCCCGCTAGCCGGAAGTGTCACCCACGTTCCGAAACTCCTCTGTCACGAACGTCCTGAGACCTGACAATCCGAGAACACCCGAGGAGCCCGACAGCCCGAGGAGCCCGGAACAGCTCGGGAGACAGTGGCTCAGAGGCGCGCTGCGTGCCCTTACAGGCCATCTAGAGCAGGCACTAGTACTCCAGCCGGGGATGTTGACCTTGGCCGAGCTGCGGTTCGATGTGGTGTGGGAACGAGGGCAGCCACCGTCGATCATGGACGGCTGTGTGGACTGACCATGACGCAGCGGTGGCTGCCGGATACAGGGTAGACGCCCAGCGGTGGCGGGTGTTGTTCGACGACCTGATGTTGACGGTGGGGCAGCGTTTCCGCAGGCCCGAGCCGCGTCGCCGGGTGCGTGACTTCGTTCGTGGGCTGTTGGCGCCGCTACCGCGGAAGAACTGCTGGACCATCGCCGAGCACGCCGGGGACGCTGGCCCGGACGGGATGCAGGACTTGCTGACCCGGGTGATGTGGGACGACGCCGAGGTTCGTGCCGATGTCCGCGAGTTCGTCGGTGAGCATCTCGGTGATGTCGAGGCCGTGCTGGTCATCGACGAGACGGGTGATCTGAAGAAGGGCCGGCACACCGTCGGTGTGCAGCGGCAGTATTCGGGCACGGCCGGGAAGATCGAGAACTGCCAGCTCGCCGTGCACCTGGTCTATGCCACCCAGGCTGCTCACGCGATGCTCGACACTGCTCTCTACCTGCCGAAATCCTGGTGCGACGATCCCGATCGCCGCGCCGAGGCCGGTCTGGCCCAAGGAGGGCACCTTCCACTCCCTCCGTCACTTCTTCGCCACCACGCTGATGAGCAACGGCGTCGAGCCCCAGGAGGTCCAGAAGGCACTGCGGCACGCCAGCCTGCGGATCACGCTCGAAACCTACGTGCACTGGCTGCCGAAGAGGGACCGGCCGCGCGGCCTGGTCGGCAAGATCCTCCGCCCCACCGCCACCGACCAGCCGGGGAGCGCACCCGACCAAGATCCACGCTAGGTTGTGCCCTGCTTGTGCCGGATGATCTTATCCGGGCGTTTTAGCAGGTCAATGCCGCTCCACCCCCCTCTATCGGGGATTGCACGTACTAATCCGGGCTCCCTCGTGAAGGTTTCTCGGCGCGTGTGAAGATGTCCGGTTCGCGGGCCGCCGTCCGGCGGGCGGGGGGTCGCCCGACGGTGGGTCGGCGGCGGGCCGCCGACGGTGTTGCGGTACGAAGACAGGGTGAGTGCCAGCAGCCTGACCTTCCCCGTCGCCGCCCCGACCCCCGACCCCGCACCCTCGGCCGACTGCCTCCAGGACACCTGGTGCAAGGGGGTGTTCGAGGTGACCGACTCGGTGTGGTTCGCCGAGGGCAGCTACTGGATCCTGCTCAAGCCGCTGCGGGTCGCGCTGATCCTGCTGCTGGCGTTCGCCGCCCGCTGGGCGTTGCACCGGACGATCAATCGGCTGGTCCGGACCACCAGCGTCGGCGCGGTGCCGACCATGCTCCGGCCGCTGCGCGAGCGCATCCCGTCGGCATCGCTCGATCCCACCGAGTTCATCCCCGAGCGGCGCCGTCAGCGCGCCGAGGCGATCGGCTCGGTGCTGCGCAGCCTGGTCACCGCGTTCGTGTTCGGCATCGCGCTGCTGATGGTGCTCAAGGAGTTCAGCTTCGACCTGGCTCCGCTGCTGGCCAGCGCGGGCATCGCCGGCGTCGCGCTGGGCTTCGGCGCGCAGAGCCTGGTCAAGGACCTGATCGCGGGTCTGTTCATGCTCATCGAGGACCAGTACGGCGTGGGTGACACGGTGGACCTGGGTGAGGCGACCGGCGTGGTGGAGTCGGTGGGGTTGCGGGTGACCACCGTCCGCGACGGTCGCGGGGTGCTCTGGTACATCCGCAACGGCGAGATCGTCCGGGTGGGCAACAAGAGCCAGGGCTGGGCCCTGGTGGTGGTGGACCTGCCGATCGGCTTCGCCGGCACCGAGGAGGCGAGCGCCGTGCTGCGTACGGCGGCGGCCTCGGTGGCGATGGACCCGGAACTGGCCGCGGAGATCGTCGAGGCGCCCGAGGTGCTGGGCGTCGAGCAGATGACCGTGGACGGCGCGGTGATCCGGACGGTGGTCAAGACGACCGCGGACGGGCAGTTCGCGGTGGGCCGGGAGCTGCGCCGCCGGCTGGCCGAGGCGCTGGAGAACTCCGGCATCACCGCGAAGATCGCGGCCGCCCGGCTCTACCCGGGGCTGCCGCAGACCGGCGGGATCGGCCCGGCCGGGGCGCCCGGGACGGTGGGCACCCCGGGCACCGGTCAGGGTGGGGCCACCTGACCTGCCGGGCAGGACGGAATCGGGGAGTCCGAAATCTGGGGGTCGCGGACCGCACGGCCCCTCGGGTATCGTCCGTTCGTTCAGTCGGAGATGCGACGACCAATCCGTTCGCCCTAGCCAGTTGTCAGACGATCGGGCAGAATCCGGTGCACGCGCTCCCGCCGGAGCGTGATCATGTCCTCGCTGATCCGTAAATCTGACGACGGGGTCCCCGTCAGGCCGTCACGAGTGGCCGTTCGCGGGGCACGATGGAGGCGACGGTGTCCGACGAGCGACCCTCTCCGGACGGGCCGGCCACATTCCGGGAGGTGTTCGGCCAGTCCGAGTACCGGGCGATCTTCATCGCCACCGTGTTCTCCTGGGTGGGCGACTACGTGGCCAAGGCCGCGGTCACCGTGCTGGTCTACCGGCAGAGCGAGTCGATCGCCCTCTCCGCCGCGGCGTTCGCGGTCAGCTACCTGCCCTGGCTGGTCGGCGGGCCGCTGCTCGCCGCGCTCGCCGAGCGCTACCGCTACCGGCAGGTCATGGTCGTCTGCGACCTGATCCGGATGGCGCTGATGGCACTGATCGCCCTGCCGGGCGTGCCGGTGTGGGTGATCCTGGCCCTGCTCTTCGCCACCACGCTCGCCAACCCGCCCAGCCAGGCCGCCCGGTCCGCGCTCATGCCGGCCATCCTCACCGGGGACCGGCTGGTCCTCGGCCTGTCGCTGAACGCCAGCTCGGCCCAGGCCGCGCAGGTGGTCGGCTACCTCCTCGGTGCCGCGTTGGCCGCGGTGAACCCGACCGCCGCGCTGCTGATCAACGCGGCCACCTTCGCCGGGTCCGCCGCGCTGACCCGCTTCGGCGTCCGCGACCGGGAACCGGCGATGACCGCCGCGCACCGCAGCCACCTGTTGCGCGAGACGGGGCAGGGCTTCCAGATCGTCTTCGGCACCCCGGTCCTGCGGGCCATCGCCGTGCTGGTCTTCAGCGCCATGCTCTTCTCGATCGTCCCCGAGGGGCTGGCCGCCGCCTGGGCCGGCGAGCGCTCCGGCGACGGGTTGGACAGCGGCGTCGCGCAGGCCATCATCATGGCCGCCAACCCGGTCGGGTTCATCCTGGGCGGGCTGGTGGTGGGGCGGGCGGTCGCGCCGGCCCGCCGGCTCGCCCTGATGCGGCCGCTGGCGGTGATCGCCCCGCTGGTCCTGGTGCCCACGCTCCTCGACCCGCCACCGGTGGTGGTGGCCCTGCTCGCGGCCGCCTGCGGCTTCGCCGCCGCCGGCCTGCTGCCGACCGCCAACGGGCTCTTCGTCCGCGCCCTGCCCAACGGCTACCGGGCCCGCGCCTTCGGCGTGATGGCCACCGGCATGCAGGTGATCCAGGGCGCCTCGGTGCTGGTCACCGGGCTGCTGGCCGACCGCTTCTCCATCCCGCTGGTGGTCGGCCTGTGGAGCGCCGCCGGCGTGGTGCTGATGCTGGTGACGGCCCTGCGCTGGCCGGACGGCGAGACCATCGACGCGGCCGTCGCGGCGGCTGACCGGGCCAACCAGGACGACGCCGCGGCCCGGGACAGCGCGCACGGGCCCGGTGGCCGGCCGCGCGCCGGCCGGGCGACGGACGGCCGCTCCGGGGGCCGGCGCAGCCACGCTGTGACGTGATCGGCAGCCCGCCCGGCCGGTACGCGGCGGCCGGTGCGCCGGGGCACCTGGCAGGATGGAACGGTGAATTCCGCAGCTGAGTCCGACCGGCCCGGTGCGCCGACGACCCTCTTCGAAGCGGTCGGCGGCGAGCCCACCTTCCGCAAGCTGGTCGACGAGTTCTACGTCGGCGTCGCCACCGACCCGCTGCTGCGCCCGATGTACCCGGAGGAGGACCTCGGGCCGGCCGCCGACCGGATGGCGCTGTTCCTCATGCAGTACTGGGGTGGCCCCAACACCTACTCCGCCCAGCGGGGGCACCCGCGGCTGCGGATGCGGCACGCGCCGTTCCGGATCGGCGCGGCCGAGCGGGACGCCTGGCTGCACCACATGCGGCGGGCGGTCGACCGGCTGGACCTGCCGCCGGAGGTCGCCAAGGCGCTCTGGGACTACCTGGAGCGCGCCGCGTACTTCATGGTCAACGTGATGGAGGAGCCGGCCGGGGACGCCTGACGGCCCCGCGGCCGCGACCGGCCGGGGCCGGCCGGAGCCGGCCCCGCCGTCGGGCTCAGAGCAGGGCGCCCTCGTCGTGCAGCCAGTCCACGAAGGTGGTCGCCACGGCCGCCCCGCAGTCGAGCATCTCGACCAGGAGCGCGTCGTGGGTGCCCGCGCCCAGCGGCACCTGCAACTCGGCGTAGATCGGCAGTTGGCCCCGCTCGGTGGGGTCGCCGATGTACGCCTTGCAGAACCGGCGGGTGTGGTTCCACTCGTTGACCACCCGGTAGGCCCGGTCCGCCCAGTCCGGCGGGACCGTCGCGTGTGGACGGGCCCGCATCACCAGGATCTCGTCCTCGGGGCCCTCCAGGGTGACCAGCACCGCGTGCCGCTCCCACATGGCCAGCAGGTTCCCGTCGCCGTCGGCCAGGTACCGCACGTCGAGCAGGTCGAGGGCCTCACAGACCCGGCGCAGGGTGACCGGCTCCACACTGACCGGCATGTCCGCGATCACCGGCCGGTCGGCGGCGGTGCAGTCGTCCCCCGGCTGCCGGGGGGACGGTGGTCCGACCCGGACGGTGCTGTCCACTGTGATCCCGGTTCGAGTTTCCGGGTCGCCGCCGCCAGCAGCGGGACCAGGGCGCCATGACCACCACGGCATCGCTCGCGCACCTCACTCCCCAGCGGATCCGGACGCCTACGGTGCGTTGGATCCGAGGATGGACGGTACCCGGACAGCCGGGTTGAAGCACCCCCCCAACGACAGCCCCAGGCCAGAAGAATGACCATGGGTCATCCGTTCGGATGAGCCTTCACCGGCCGGATCGCCAGCTCCGAAACCTTGCGCGACCATGCCGCTCCGTACGGTCCCACCAGGCCGATCCAGCGGCCGGCGACGCGTACCTGGACCTCGCCCGGGGCGTCGGCGGGCCCGAGGAACCCCATCCGGACCACGCCCTGGACCAAGCGCTGGGTCACCTCGACCGGCTCGCCCGGCGGGTCGTCCGGGGTCACCACCACCGCCACGTGGTCGAGCAGCGCGTCGCGCAGCACCCGCTGACCCACCGCCCGGCCGCCCACGCCCTCGGTGGCGGCGGTCCGCAGGGTGCCCGCCGCCGCCTCGGCAATCCGCCGCAGCTCCCCGGCGGGCAACGCCTCCACCCGGCGGCTCGCCGCCGGCGGCAGCGGCCAGCGCCACTGGTCGTCCCGCCGGCGCGGCAGCGCCCCGCCGGCGGACTCCAGCTCGGCCAGCAGGTCGGCGGCGGCGACCGTGACGTCACCCGGGCCGACGCCGGCCACCGTGCGGACCACCAGCACGTCCCAGGGCAGCCGGGCCCAGAGCGCCGTACGCCCGGCCCCGTCGACCGGGCGGAGCCGGACCACGGTCGCCGGGTCGAAGCGGACCAGCCGGGCCAGGAAGGCCCCCGCGTCGGCGACCCCGTCCAGCCCGTGCCCCGGCGTCACGACGCGCGCGCCACTCACGCCGCCCCGCCCGAGGGCGCGTACGCCAGCAGGAAGGCGCGCTCGTCCTCGGTGATCCGGCGGGGCCGCTTGGCCACCAGGTCGAACGGCACCAGCACCGACCGGGCGGTGCTGGCCAGCACGTCGCCGTCGTACAGCTCGTAGGCGACGGTG
The DNA here is from genome assembly GCF_018070095.1 of Micromonospora sp. U56. Lineage (NCBI taxonomy): Bacteria > Bacillati > Actinomycetota > Actinomycetes > Micromonosporales > Micromonosporaceae > Micromonospora > Micromonospora sp. U56. The sequence continues at coordinate 13,068 of NZ_JAGPYL010000026.1, read as the reverse complement.
AACCGGGAGGCCCGGATCTCCTCCACCCAGAGTTCGATCCGGACGGTCGGGGCGGCCTCCGCGGTGGCCCGGCCCAGCGCGTAGTCGACCGGGCGCAGGTAGTCGACCTCGTGCCGGCGGATGACCACTCCGTCGGCGAACGAGCCCACCCCCCACGCCCGGCCGCCGGCGAACATCAACGCCACCCGCGCCTCCTCGTAGAGGGTGAGGAAGCGCGAGTTGTTGACGTGCCCGTACGCGTCCAGGTCGGACCAGCGCAGCGTGCAGTCGTAGACGAAGCGGTCCGCCATGCTCAGTCGCGGGTGAGCTTGCGGTAGGTCACCCGGTGCGGGCGGGCCGCCTCGGCGCCGAGCCGGTCGACCTTGTTCTTCTCGTAGGCATCGAAGTTGCCCTCGAACCAGAACCACTTGGACGGGTTCTCGTCGTCGCCCTCCCAGGCCAGGATGTGCGTGGCGACCCGGTCCAGGAACATCCGGTCGTGGGAGATGACCACGGCGCAGCCGGGGAACTCCAGCAGCGCGTTCTCCAGGCTGGAGAGGGTCTCCACGTCCAGGTCGTTCGTCGGCTCGTCGAGCAGGATGACGTTGCCGCCGATCTTCAGGGTCAGCGCCAGGTTGAGCCGGTTGCGCTCGCCGCCGGAGAGCACCTTGGTCGGCTTCTGCTGGTCCGGCCCCTTGAAGCCGAACGCGGCGATGTACGCCCGCGACGGCATCTCGACCTTGCCCACCATGAGGTGGTCCAGCCCGTCGGAGACGACCTCCCAGACGGTCTTGTCGCCGTCGAGGCCCTGCCGGGCCTGGTCGACGTAGGACAGCGAGACGGTGGGGCCGACCCTGACCTCGCCACCGGTCGGCTGCTCCAGCCCGACGATGGTCTTGAACAGGGTGGTTTTGCCGACACCGTTCGGGCCGATGATGCCGACGATGCCGTTGCGCGGCAGCGAGAACGACAGGTTGTCGATCAGCAGCCGGTCGCCGAAGCCCTTGCTGAGGCTGCCGGCCTCGATCACCGTGCTGCCCAGGCGCGGGCCCGGCGGGATCTGGATCTCCTCGAAGTCCAGCTTCCGGGTCTTCTCCGCCTCGGCGGCCATCTCGTCGTACCGGTCGAGTCGGGCCTTGGACTTGGTCTGCCGCGCCTTGGCGTTGGAGCGGACCCACTCCAGCTCATCGGAGAGGCGCTTCTTCATCTTGGCGTCGCGGCGGCCCTCGACGGCCAGCCGGGCGGCCTTCTTCTCCAGGTAGGTGGAGTAGTTGCCCTCGTACGGGTAGGCCCGGCCGCGGTCCAGCTCCAGGATCCAGTTGGCCACGTTGTCCAGGAAGTACCGGTCGTGGGTGATGGCGATCACGGTGCCGGCGTACTTGGCCAGGTGCTGCTCCAGCCACTGCACGCTCTCCGCGTCCAGGTGGTTGGTGGGCTCGTCGAGCAGCAGCAGGTCGGGGGCCTCCAGCAGCAGCTTGCACAGCGCGACCCGGCGGCGCTCACCACCGGAGAGCTGGGTGACGTCGGCGTCCGGCGGCGGGCAGCGCAGCGCGTCCATGGCCAGTTCGAGCTTGGAGTCGATGTCCCAGGCGTCGGCGTGGTCCAGCTCCTCCTGGAGCTTGCCCATCTCCTCCATCAGCTGGTCAGAGTAGTCCGTGGCCATCTGCTCGGCGATGGAGTTGAACCGCTCCAGCTTGGCCTTGGTCTCGGCCACCGCCTCCTCGACGTTGCCGAGGACCGTCTTGCTGTCGTTGAGCGGGGGCTCCTGGGCGAGCATGCCGACGGTGTAGCCGGGCATCAGCCGGGCCTCGCCGTTGCTCGGCCGGTCCCAGCCTGCCATGATCTTGAGGAGGCTGGACTTACCGGCGCCGTTCGGGCCGACCACACCGATCTTGGCCCCCGGCAGGAAGTTCAGCGTCACGTTGTCGAGCACGACCTTGTCGCCGTGCGCCTTGCGCGCCTTTTCCAGGACGTAGATGAACTGGGCCACGGTGCGGGCTACCTCCGTCGGTTGCTGTCGCCGATTGGCGGGCACGGCACGGGCTGCGTCCGCCGCCCGCCGCCGCCGGCCGGGAGCCGGCCGCGCGCACGCCGTCGTCAATCCTGACAGGTACGGCGCGCCGCGCCCACATCACCCCGCCCGAGCAGCACGCCGCGGCTCGCTCCCCCGGGCTTCGGCGAGCCGGCGGACCGCGGTATCGCCGACCTCCGGCCGAGGCTGTCACCATGATCACGGGTACGGTTCAGCGACCGTGGGACGGGTAGGTGACTCCGGCACGGGGCATCAGACGCCGCAGCTAGGCTCAGACTCTCATCGCGGTGGACCCGTCAGTACCCGGAGGTGGCCGATCGTGACCGTCCGTAGCTCCTTTGTCGTAGTGGCGAACCGATTGCCGGTCGACGAGGTGAGCACACCCGAGGGACGGCAGTGGCGACGCAGCCCGGGCGGGCTGGTGACCGCCCTGCACCCCGTCCTCGCCGAGCACCAGGGCACCTGGGTCGGCTGGGCCGGCGGGACCGGCGCCGCTCCGGAGCCGTTCGACCTGGAGGGCATCCGCCTGCACCCGGTGCCGCTGAGCGCCGAGGAGTTGGAGCGCTACTACGAGGGCCAGTCCAACGCCACCATCTGGCCGCTCTACCACGACGCCGTCGAGACCCCGGCGTACAAGCGCCGGTGGCGCGAGGCGTACCGCCTGGTCAACGCCCGGTTCGCGGAGGCCGCGGCGGACGTGGCGGCCGAGGGCGCCACGGTCTGGATCCAGGACTACCAGCTCCAGCTGGTCCCGGCGATGCTCCGCGAGCTGCGGCCGGACCTGAAGATCGGCTTCTTCCTGCACATCCCGTTCCCGCCGATCGAGCTGTTCATGCAGATGCCGTTCCGCACCGAGATCCTGCGCGGGCTGCTCGGCGCCGACCTGGTCGGGTTCCAGCAGCGGCTGGCGGCGCAGAACTTCGTCCGGCTGGCCCGGCACCTGCTCGGCCTGCGCTACGAGGGCCAGATGATCCAGGTGGACGGCCGGCAGGTGAAGGCCGGCGCCTTCCCCATCTCGATCGACACCCACGAGATGGAGCGGATGGCCGCCGACCCGGCGATCCAGGCCCGGGCCAAACAGATCCGCGAGGAGCTGGGCAACCCGAAGACGATCATCCTGGGCGTCGACCGGCTCGACTACACCAAGGGCATCGAACTTCGACTGAAAGCCTTCCGGGAACTCCTCGCTGACGGAAAGCTGACAGTGCCGGACGCGGTTATGGTGCAGGTCGCGACGCCCAGCCGCGAGCGGGTGGAGCACTACCAGGCACTTCGCGTCAAGGTGGAGCGCGAGGTTGGTCGGATTAATGGTGAATTCGGACGGGTGGGTGTGCCCGCGGTGCATTATCTGCATCAGTCGTACAGTCGCTCCGAACTGGCCGCGATGTACGTCGCGGCCGACGTGATGATGGTGACCCCCCTGCGAGACGGAATGAATCTGGTGGCCAAGGAGTACGTGGCATCGCGCGCCGACCAGGGCGGCGCGCTCGTGCTCAGCGAGTTCGCCGGCGCGGCCACGGAGCTGCGCCAGGCATTCCTGTGCAACCCGCACGACCCGGACGCGGTCAAGGACGCCCTGCTGCGGGCCGTACACGTGGAGAAGCCGGAGGCCCGTCGACGCATGCGGATCATGCAACGTCATCTGCGCACCCACGACGTGGGGCACTGGGCGAAATCGTTCCTCACCGAGCTCGGCACGTCCGGGGTGGAGGCCGCGTGAACGTCCCCACCGACATCGTGACCCCGCCCGCGGGGACGATGGACCCCGAGCTGCGCGCGGCCATCGGGCGGATCGCCCGGGTCCCCCAGCTCCTGGTCGCCTGCGACTACGACGGCACGCTCGCGCCGATCGTCGAGGACCCGAGCAAGGCCGTGCCGCTGCCGGAGTCGGTCGCCGCGATCCGGGCGCTCGCCGCGCTGCCGCAGACCACCGTCGCGGTGGTCTCCGGTCGGGCGCTGCGCGACCTGGCCGCGCTCTCCCGGCTGCCCAGCGAGGTCCACCTGGTCGGCAGCCACGGCTCCGAGTTCGACATCGGCTTCGTCGAGCGGCTCTCCCCCGAGCTGATCGCCGTCCGCACCCGGCTGCGCGACGCGCTGCGCGAGATCGCCGCGGCCCACCCGGGCGTACGGCTGGAGCGCAAGCCGGCCAGCGTCGCCGTGCACACCCGCGGGGTCGACCCGCAGGTCGCGGCGGCGACCATCGAGGCGGTCCGCAACGGCCCCGCCAAGTGGGACGGCGTCACGGTCACCCAGGGCAAGGAGGTCATCGAGCTGTCGGTGGTCGCCACCCACAAGGGCACCGCCGTCGACCAGCTGCGCACCCAGCTCTCGGCCAGCGCCGTGCTCTTCATCGGTGACGACGTCACCGACGAGAACGCATTCGGCAACCTGCACGGCCCGGACGTCGGCATCAAGATCGGCCCCGGCGACACTCAGGCCGGCTACCGGGTGGCCGAGCCGATCGAGGCGGCCCGGGCCCTGGGCCTGCTGCTGGAGACCCGCCGACACTGGCTCTTCGGCGAGCGGGCCGTCCCGATCGAGCGGCACTCGATGCTCTCCAACGGCCGGACGGTCGCCCTGCTCACGCCCGAGGCCAAGGTCAGCTGGCTCTGTCACCCCAAGCCGGACTCGGCGGCGATCTTCGCCGACCTGGTCGGCGGCAGCCCGGCCGGTCACTTCAGCATCGTCCCGGAGCGCGGCGGCATCCCGCTGGGGCAGCGTTACCGCAGCGGCACCATGACCGTGGAGACCCGCTGGTCGGGCCTGACGGTCACGGACTGGCTCGACCTGCCGGCCCGGGAAACCACCCCGGACGGCCCGGCGATCATCACCGGCGACTCCACCCTGGTCCGGGTGCTGACCGGCTCCGGCAAGGCCCGCATCGACTTCGCCCCGCGCCCGGAGTTCGGCCAGGTCGCCGTCCAACTCCAACCGCTCGACGACGGCCTGCTGGTGCTCGGCTCCAACGAGCCGGCCGCGCTCTACGCCCCGGGCGTGACGTGGGAAGTCAGAAGCGACGGAGTGAACGAGAGCGCGGAGGCGATGGTCGACCTCTCCGCCGCCGGCGGCCAGGTCGTGCTGGAGCTGCGCTTCGGCACGCACAGCCTGGAGCACCACGCCGTCCCGATCCACGAGCGGCAGGCCAAGGCTGAGCAGCCGTGGAAGGACTGGGTGGCCTCGCTGCGGCTGCCCACCACCGCCCGCGATCTGGTCGCCCGCAGCGCGCTCACGCTGCGCGGCCTCTGCCACGAGGCGACCGGCTCGATCCTGGCCGCCGCGACCACCTCGCTGCCCGAGGAGCTGGGCGGGGTCCGCAACTGGGACTACCGCTACTGCTGGCTGCGCGACGCGGCACTGACCGCCCGCGCGCTGGTCGACCTGGGTTCCCTCGAGGAGGCCGAGGCGCTGCTGCGCTGGGTGGACGGCTGCGTCGAGCGCACCGGCGGCCACCCGGAGCGGCTGCACCCGCTCTACACCATCGACGGCTACGAGCTGGGCGCCGAGGCGGTCATCGACACCCTCCCCGGGTACGCCGGCTCCCGGCCGGTCCGGGTGGGCAACCTCGCCAACCACCAGCTCCAGCTCGACGTCTTCGGCCCGATCGCGGACCTGATCGCCGCCGTGGCCGACGCCCGGGGCTCGGTCCGCGAGGACGAGTGGCGGGTGCTGGAGAACATGGTCGAGGCGGTCCGCCGCCGCTGGCACGAGCCCGACCACGGCATCTGGGAGGCCCGCCTCCCCCCACGGCACCACATCTTCTCCAAGGTGATGTGCTGGATGACCGTCGACCGCGCGCTGCACATCATGCGCCAGCACGGCGGCGAGGACCGGCCGGAGTGGGTGGAGCTGCGCGACCGGATCGGCGCCAACGTGCTGGAGAACGGCTGGCACGAGGCGGTCGAGGCGTACAGCGTCGCGTACGGCGACGAGGAGATGGACGCCTCCTCGCTCTGGATCGGCCTGTCCGGGCTGCTGCCGGGCGACGACCCGCGCTTCCTCTCCACCGTGCTCCGGATCGAGGCGGACCTGCGCAGCGGGCCGGTCGTCTACCGGTACCACTGGGACGACGGCCTGCCCGGCCGGGAGGGCGGCTTCCACATCTGCACGGCGTGGCTGATCGAGGCGTACCTGCGCACCGGCCGCCGCACCGACGCCGAGGAGCTGTTCAGGCAGATGATCGACACGGCGGGCCCGACCGGGCTGCTCCCCGAGCAGTACGACCCGCTCGCCGAGCGCGGCCTGGGCAACCACCCGCAGGCCTACAGCCACCTCGGCCTGATCCGCTGCGCCCTGCTGCTGGACAACATGCTCAAGCAGTGACCTGACCAGCGACGACGGCGGCCGGAGAGACACCTCTCCGGCCGCCGTCGCACGTCGGGGCCCGCCCCGGGAGCGGTCAGCCGTCGAGGGCGCCCACCACGTCGCCGATCACCACGATGGCGGGCGGGCGCAGGCCCGCCGCCACCACGTCCGCCGCCACCGCGCCGAGCGTCGAGCGCAGCGTCCGTTGGGCGCCGGTGGTGCCCTCCTGGACCACGGCGACCGGGGTGGCCGGGTCTCGGCCGTGCGCGGTGAGCGTCGCGGTGATCGCGGCGAGGTTCTTCAGTCCCATCAGGACGACCAGGGTGCCGCGCAGGCCGGCCAGGGCCGGCCAGCGCACCAGCGAGTCCGGCGAGTCCGGCGCGACGTGCCCGGAGACGACGGTGAACTCGTGCGCCACCGCCCGGTGGGTGACCGGGACGCCGGCCACCGCCGGCACGGCGATCGCGCTGGTCACGCCCGGCACCACGGTCACCGGTACGCCCGCCTCGGCGCAGGCCAGCAGCTCCTCGCCGCCCCGGCCGAAGACGTACGGGTCGCCGCCCTTGAGCCGGACGACGACCTTGCCGGCCAGGGCCCGGTCCACCAGGATCCGGTTGATCTCCTCCTGGGCGCGGGACGGGCCGTACGGGATCTTGGAGGCGTCCACCAGCTCGACGTCGGGGCGCAGCTCGTCCAGGAGCAGCCCGGGCACCAGCCGGTCGGCGACCACCACGTCCGCCTCGGTGAGCAGCCGCCAGCCCTTGACCGTGATCAGCTCCGGATCGCCCGGCCCGGCGCCCACCAGCGCCACCCGACCGGGTGCGGCCCCGCCCGGCGTCGTGCCCCGCCCGGCGGCGGCCAGACCGGTGCGCACGTTCAGCAGGTCGCGCACGGCGTCCCGGACGCTCATCGCGCGACGCGGGTCACCACCGCCGAACACCGCCACGGTGACCGGGCCGTGCCGGGTCACCGCCGGCGTCCACGCGGTGGCGGCGGAGCGGTCGTCGGCGCGTACGCAGAAGATCCGGCGCTCGGCGGCGGCGGCGCTGACCGACGCGGCGGCGAGCGGGTCGTCGACGGCGACCTGGACCAGCCAGGCGCCGTCCAGGTCGGCCGGGAGGAACCGGCGCGGCGCCCAGTGCAGCCGCCCGGCGTCGACGTGGGCGTGCAGCGCGGGGGTCAGCTCCGGCGAGACGAGGAAGACGGCCGCCCCGGCGTCCAGCAGCGCGGGCACCCGCCGGGTGGCCACCGCTCCCCCGCCCACCACGACCACCCGCCGGCCGGCGAGCCGCAGGCCGAGGGGGTAGGGGTTCCCGATCATTTCTCGGAGACCCCCGCCGAGTCGAAGGTGGCGACCTCGTGCAGCACCCGGACCGCGCCGGTGACCACCGGCAGCGCCAGCAGCGCGCCGGTGCCCTCGCCGAGGCGCAGGCCGAGGTCGATCAGCGGGTCCAGGCCGAGGTGGCGCAGCGCCACGGTGGCCCCCGGCTCGGCGGAGCGGTGCCCGGCGACCATCGCGCCGACCGCGTCCGGGGCCAGGGCCGCGGCGACCAGCGCGGCGCTCGCCGCGATCACCCCGTCCAGCAGCACCGGGACGCGGCGGGCGGCGGCGCCGAGGATCAGGCCGGCCAGCGCCGCGTGCTCCAGGCCGCCGACGGCGGCCAGCACGCCGAGCGGGTCGGCCGGGTCGGGCCGGTGCCGGTCCAGCGCGGTCCGCACCACGCCGATCTTGCGCCGGTACGTCTCGTCGTCCACCCCGGTGCCGCGCCCGGTGGCCTCGGCCGGGTCGGTGCCGGTGAGCGCGGCGACCAGCGCCGCGGACGGGGTGGTGTTGCCGATGCCCATGTCGCCGGTGAGCAGGATGCCCGCTCCGGCGTCGACCAGCTCGCCGGCGATCCGGATGCCGGTCTCCAGCGCCGCGCGTGCCTCGTCGCGGGTGAGCGCCGCGGTGACGGTCATGTCCCGGGTGCCCCGCCGGACGTTCGCGGCGACCAGGCGGGGTCCGACCGCCGGGTCGTCGGTGGCGTCCGGGTCGACCGGGAGCGGGGTGGCCACGCCGACGTCGACCACGGTGACCGAGGCGCCGGCCTGGCGGGCGAAGGCGTTGACCACCGCCCCACCGGCCAGGAAGTTGGCGATCATCTGGGCGGTGACCTCCTGCGGCCAGGGGGTCACCCCCTGGGCGTGCACGCCGTGGTCACCGGCGAAGATCGCCACCGCCGCCGGCTCGGGCAGCGGCGGCGGGCAGGCGCCGGCCAGCCCGGCGAGGCGTACGGAGAGTTCCTCCAGCGCGCCGAGGGAACCGGCGGGCTTGGTCAGCCGGGCCTGGAGGTCGCGCGCGGCGGCCATCGCCGGCTCGTCGAGCGGCCCGATCGCCGCGATGGTGGTCTCCAGCATCATGCCTCCAGGATCTCGGCGAGTACCTCGGTGAACGCGTCGGTGGTCGCCGGGTCGCGTACCGCCACCCGCAGCCAGTCCGGCCCCAGACCGGGGAAGGTGTCCCCGCGTCGCACGGCCCAGCCGCGCTCGCGCAGGGTCTCCCGTACCCGGTCGGCGCCGGCCAGGTGCAGCAGGACGAAGGCGCTGGCCGGACGGCCCGCGACGCGTACCCCGGGCAGGGCCGACAGGCGGGCGACCAGGTGGTCGCGGTCGGCGGCGAGCCGCGCGGCGATCTCGTGCTCGGCCGCGACGGCGGTGGGCGACGCGCAGGCGGTGGCGGCGGCCAGCGCCGGGGTGGAGACGGCCCAGAGCGGCTGGACGGCGGCCAGCCGGTCCAGCAGCGCGGCCTCACCGAGGAGGTAGCCGATCCGCAGGCCGGCCAGCCCCCACGTCTTGGTGAGGCTGCGCACCACGACCAGGCCGGGCAGGTCACGACGGCCGGCCAGCGACTCGGGCTCGCCGGCCACGCCGGGGGCTCCGGTGGTGTCGGCGAACGCCTCGTCGACGACCAGCACCCGGCCCGGCCGGGCCAGGGCGGCCAGGTCGGCGGCGGGGTGCAGCACCGAGGTGGGGTTGGTCGGGTTGCCGATCATGACCAGGTCGGCGTCGGCGGGCACCCGCGCCGGGTCGAGCCGGAAGCCGTCGGCCGGGTCGAGCAGCACCCGTTCCACCTGGTGCCCGGCGGCGCGCAGCGCGGCCTCCGGCTCGGTGAACTGCGGGTGCACCACCACCGGGCGGTGCACCCCGGCCAGCGCGCGGGCCAGCAGCACGAAGCCCTCGGCGGCACCGGCGGTGAGCAGTACCTCCGCCGGGGGACGCCCGTGCCGGGCGGCGACGGCCGCCCGGGCCGGCCCCGGGTCCGGGTACGCGGCCAGCTCGGCCAGCGAGGCGGTGAGGGGGTCGGCCAGCCAGTCCGGCATGGTGTCCCGGCGGACGTTGACGGCCAGGTCGACCAGGCCCGGGGTCGCCTCGGCGTCCCCGTGGTGCCCCAGGTCCGGTTCTTGCCCGGTGCCCGGCGGCACCTCGATCAGCTGACCATGCATGTCCGTGATACTGCCGGGAAGCTGCCCTACGGGACAGCGGATCCCGACGTGGGTCGCGTCACCGCCCGGCGGCAGTCTCGCCCGTTTATGAATTCTTCTCATTTCCGAATCGGAAATGTCATAACTTGACCCTGTGAGCAACCGACCCCTTGCTGCCGCTGGTCGTACCGTTCCGCTCCTCCGCGCCGGGCTCATCGCCGGCATCGTCGTTGCCGCCGTGGCCTACCCGCTGGCCGCGTTCACCGGCCTCGGCGCCAAGGCCACCGCCCACGCCGTGGAGCAGAAGACGGGCATCCTGCGCACCGCGCTGCCGGCCGAGACGTCGTACCTCTACGCCCCCGACGGCAAGACGATCCTGACCATGTTCTACGAGGAGTACCGGCAGTACACGAAGCTGTCGGACATGTCGCCGAACATCCAGCAGGCGATCGTCGCCGCCGAGGACAACCGCTTCTACCAGCACCACGGCGTCGACCCGAAGGGCGTCGCCCGCGCCTTCGTGGCCAACGCCCGCTCCAGCGGCGTCTCCCAGGGCGCCTCGACCCTGACCATGCAGTACGTCCGGATGGCGCTGCGGGACAGCGCCAAGACGCCGAAGGAGGTCCAGGAGGCCACCCAGCAGACCAGCCTGCGCAAGGTCAAGGAGATGCGGATGGCCCTCGACATCGAGAAGGAGCTGACCAAGGAGGAGATCCTGGAGCGCTACCTCAACTCGGCGTACTTCGGCCACCGGGCGTACGGCATCTACGCCGCCGCGCAGATCTTCTTCTCCAAGACCCCGGCCACCCTCACCCCGGTCGAGGCGGCCACCCTCGCCGGGCTGGTCAAGTCCCCCTCCGAGTACGACCCGATCACCTCGGACCAGAAGGACGCCACCGGCCGGCGCAACTACGTGCTCGACCGGATGGCCCAGCTCGGCTACCTCTCCCCCGACGCCGCGGCCGCGGCCCGGTCGGAGCCCATCCGGACCCGGGTGACGACCCCGGCCAACGACTGCACCTCCCTGCCCAGCAAGTACCAGACCTGGGGCTTCGCCTGCGACTACGTCAAGAACTGGTGGAGCGCGCAGTCCGCGTTCGGCGAGAACCGGCTGGAGCGGATGGACAAGCTGCGCCGGGGCGGCTACCGGATCGTGCTCAGCCTCGACCCGAAGATCCAGTCGGCGGCGGAGAAGAACGTCGGCGCGAAGGACGGCGTCGGCAGCCCCTTCGCCAACGGCATCGTGGTGGCCGAGCCCGGCACCGGCCGGGTGAAGGCGATGGCGGTGAACCGGACGTACTCGCTGGACCTCAGCGAGAACGGGCCCAGCTCCAACCCGGAGGCCGGCCCCAACGTCAAGGCGAACTACCCGAACACGGTGGCGCCCCTGCTGGGTGGCGGCAGCCTCCCCGGCTACCAGGCCGGCTCGACGTTCAAGATGTTCCCGATGCTCGCCGCGCTGGACGCCGGGATGCCGCTGTCCACCGAGTACAACTCGCCGTACCGGTACCAGTCGAGGGTCTACGACGGCTGGGCCCCGTCCAACGCCAGTGGGGCGATGACCGGCCGGCAGACCATGTGGTCCGGCTTCGGCAAGTCGGTGAACACCTACTTCGTCCAGCTGGAGGAGCGGATCGGCGCGGACAAGGGGGTTCGGCTCGCCGAGCAGCTCGGGCTGCGCTGGCGTACCGACGTGGACCGGGACCACGCCTCCCCGGCCAAGGCCAAGAAGTGGGGCGCGTTCACCCTGGGCGTCTCCGACGCCACCCCGCTGGAGCTGGCCAACGCGTACGCCGCGATCGCCGCCGACGGCCGGTACTGCGAGGCGATGCCGGTCATGTCGATCACCAACCGGGACGGCACGCCGGCGACGTACCGGACGGCGTCCGGCATCCAGCGGGAGGTGGCCAAGCCGCGCTGCCGCCAGGTGGTGAGCGCGGACGCGGCCCGGGCCGCCACCGACGCCGCCCGCTGCCCGACCGGGGACACCCCGGCGAAGGGCAGCTGCGGGGGCTGGTCGACGGCGGACAGCGTCCGGGGCACGGTGGGCCGCCCGGTGGCCGGCAAGACCGGTACCACGGACAGCACCCGGTCGGCCTGGTTCGTCGGCTACACGCCCGAACTGGCGGCGGCGAGCTTCATCGCCGACCCGGACAACCCGTTCAACGCGGTGGGTGACGGCCAGTCCCAGGTCCCCGTCGCCGCGGTCGCCGAGACGCTGCGCGACGGCCTCAAGGGCACGGCCCCCCGCCAGTTCACCCCACCGTCGGACCGCATCGTGGGGTGAGACCGGCCCGCCCGCCCGGATGACCGGGAGCGCTGCGTCAGGAACGGTGCGGTTCCTGGCGCAGCGCTTCTGTCCGCGGGGCGTTCAGTGCAGGTCGGCGTCGACCAGGGACCAGAGTTCCAGGTCGACCCGGGCGCCCCGGACGAAGCCGGCGTTGCGCAGCAGGCCCTCGTAGCTGAAGCCGGCCTTCTCCGCGACCCGGCGCGACGCCACGTTGCCCGGGGCCACCCGCAGCTCGACCCGCTGGAAGCCGTGCTCCAGGATCAGCGCGATGGCCAGCGCGTCCACCGCCTCGGCGGCCAGCCCGAACCCACGGGCGTGCGGGGCGAGGGCGTACGACACCTCGGTGAGCCGGGCGCCCCAGTCGGTGCGCCGGGTCCACAGGCAGCCGACCACCCGGGCGTCCTCCCGGCGCACCACCGCGTAGTGGTCGCCGTCGCCGCAGTCGCGCCGCTGCCGGGCCAGATCCGTGCACCAGGCCGGCCCGTCGATCTGCCCGTTGGCGTCGGCCAGCGGCAGCCAGCGCTGGGTCTGCCGGTCGGCGAAGACCTCGTCCACCGCGCCGGCGTCCGCCGCCCGCAGCTGGCGCACCTCCGTACGCGGGGTGGAGACGGTCAGCGCCGGGAAGCGGCGGACGGCCACCTGCCCGATCACGCCGGTGCTCCGACGCCCTCGGCAATCCCGGCCGCCGACACCAGTCGGGTCGCGATGGCCGGGTCGGCCGCCCAGTGCAGGCCCAACTGCGAGGCGTGCACGCCCCGCCAGACGAAGCCCTCGGGAGCGCCGCCCTCCCAGCTCCACGCCGGGCGCTCACCGGCCCGGGGCGTGAGCACCGCGCTGTGCTGCTTGTAGCCGACCACGGCCGCCCCGGCCTCGGCGACCACGCTGGCGGTGCGCGCGGTCGCCTCGCGGTAGCCCACGACCAGGCCGTCGCGGCTGGCGCCGATCGCGTCCAGCACCCCGCACATCGGCCGGCCGTCCAACTCGCGGGCCAGCCAGAGCAGGCC